>CAXUIE010000048.1:0-5749 GCA_964250825.1 uncultured Acidisphaera sp.
CCGCCCGTCGTAGCCCACCGCCACCGTCCTGCCGCCCTCGCCGGCGACGATGCTGCCGAAGCACCGGCCGATGGCAAACGCGTCCGCCGGATGGAGGGTGCGGCCGACGACGCCACGGATATCGTATTCGCGGAGCACGGTCGGGTCGAAGCGGTGCGAAAATGCCATCAGCGGGAGTCCTCCGTGGCTAACCTAAGCGTAATTTTTTAGGAAGGTTCGCACCGCCGTCGCCATATCCGGACGTTTCAACGCAAACGCGATCTGCGCCTCGAGAAAACCAACCTTATCGCCACAGTCGAACTCGCGGCCCTCGTAGCGCAGGCCATGGAAGGGCGCGTGGCCGATCATGCGGGCCATTCCGTCGGTGAGCTGCACCTCGTTGCCGGCTCCACGCTCCATGCGCGAAAGATGCTCGATCACCTCCGGCAGGAGGATGTAGCGGCCAATGACTGAAAGGTTGGAGGGCGCCACCTTCGGGTCGGGCTTCTCGACCAGGCCGACCACCTCGACCAGCTTGCCGTCATCATTGGCGGCATCGACGATCCCGTAGCGGTTGGTGTGTTCCCGCGGCACTTCGGCGATGGCGATGACGTTGCCGCCGGTGCGGGCATAAACCTCCGCAAGCTGCTTGAGGCACGGCTGCTCGGACAGAACGAGCACATCGGGGAGCAGCACCGCGAACGGGTCGTCGCCGATGAAGGCCCGGGCGCACCAGATCGCGTGCCCGAGGCCGAGCGGCTCCTGCTGGCGGACGGTGACGATCGACCCGGGCGCGACCGACAAGTCGCGCAGCATGGCGAGTTCGGCCTTCTTGCCGCGCTCCCGCAAGGTTTGCTCAAGCTCGAACGCGATGTCGAAATGCTCGACCAGCGCGGTCTTGCCCCGGCCCGTCACCATACAGAACTGCTCAATCCCGGCGGCGCGCGCCTCCTCCATCGCATACTGGATCAAGGGCTTGTCGACGACCGGAAGCATTTCCTTGGCGATCGCCTTGGTCGCGGGCAGGAACCGGGTGCCGAGGCCGGCAACCGGCAGCACGGCTTTGCGCAATGGCTTGCTCACAATGGCGTCCTCTCGTTGCTCAAGGCCGGTTGCATCGGCAGTCGACCATTACAGGCCGACAAGGAAAGCTTGGTGCCACGCGCGGCCGCGTCCAACAACAAGCGCGTTCCCGTGAACAATCGTTTAAGCACGGCCGGCCCGGCGTCTTGAACCGCTGAGCAGCACGTCCCGCGCTTGGTTGATCCGAGCGGCCAGCCAGTCGGACCCGCCGTTGTCCGGGTGCGCGGCGCGGATGAGCCGGACATAGGCGAGCTGAATCTCCACCTCCCCGGCATCCGGCGCCAGGCCGAGCACGTCCAACGCCTCGGCCCGGCTCATGCCGCCCCGAGCGACGGGGCGGCCCGGCGAGGGCCTGGCGGGCGCGCGCCCGGCCCGCCACCCGTGGCGCCACAACGGGCACCGCACGCGAAGGGCGGATAAGGCGCGCGGCGCGGGGCCGCCCCGGCGCGGCCCGGGCGGGCGCCCCCCCGCCCCGCCACCGTTCGCGCAACAACGGGAACAGCAGGCTCAGGGCGAAAAAGGCGAGCGGCCCGCGTCCGGACAGCACGAGCAGGGCCGTCAAGCTGAGCCCGGCCAGGGCCGCGATCCAGGCCAGCAGCGACTTGACTGTCGTGATCGACGCCCGCTCGAACGCGCGTAACCCGCCAAGCAGCAGGAACAAGGCAAGGCCGCCGACCAGGAGCCAGATCATGGGCCCATCTTAGCCGAGCTCGCCACCGCGCGCGATGCTGCGGCCGGGAGCCCCCCGCCGGCCGGGCCGTTGTCAGCCGTGATGGAAGGTTTCGGCCACCACCTGAGCCCGTCCCGGGCGGCCGACCAGAACAACCCCGTCTCCCGCCTGGATCACCGCGTCCTCGTCGGGGCGCAGCAGCCTTGTTCCCGCGCGGCGGTTGACCGCGATCACCAGGAACGCGCCGGCGGCCTCCTGCTCGATCGCCCGCGCGGTTCGGCCCGCGGCGCGGCCGCCTTCCTCGACGGCGACGACCTCGATCTCGAGACCGAGCGCCCGTAAATGGCGCGTGAAGCGGTCACCGCTGTGCGCGCCCTCAAGGCTTTCGAGCAACTGTGTCGCCCCGGGATAAAGGATGATCTCGGCGATCCGCTCGGCGCCGATATGGGCCGGCATCACGACGCGGTTCGCCCCGGCGTGCAGCAGCTTTCGCTCGGTGCTCGGCACCTCGCCGCGCGCGATGATTTCGAGTCCCGGGTTGAGGTTCCGCGCGCTCAGGGTGATGAACACGTTCGCCGCGTCATCCGGCAGCACGGTGGCCAAGCACCGCGCCCGCTCGACCCCAACGCCCTGCAAGACCGTCTCGTCGGTCGCGTCGGCGCCGACGCACAAATACCCGAGCGCCCGCGCCTCGGCCAACCGCTCCTCGTTCCGATCGACGACCACGAAGGCCAAGCGCCCGGCCTCGAGCTCGCGGGCGAGCATCAAGCCGATGCGGCCGAAGCCGCAGATGATGACATGGCCGCTCAGCCGGTCGATCGCGCTGTTCATCCGCTTCAGCCCCAGCACCTGTTGCAGCTGCGTCGCGGTAATTAGCTGCACGAGCACGCCGGTCAGGAAGATCATTCCCGTGCAGCCCAGCACGATCAGCGTGATCGTGATGGCCCGCAACAGCGGCGTGTCGATCGGCCGCACCTCGTCATAGCCCACGGTGTAGACGGTCAGCACGACCATGTAGACGGCGTCGGCGAGGCTCCAGCCGGCGGCCCGGAAAGCGACCGTGGCGCTCGCCATCACCACCGTCATGTAGATCAGCCCGCCCAGCAGGTTGCGCAGCGGCGAGCCGAGCAGGCCGACAACGTTGGCCCCAAACGCAGTGGCCCCGGACGGTCGCATGAGCGATGGCAAGACGGTCAGCTCCCGCCCGCGTCGAGCCCCCGCCGAAGAACAGCGCCCGCTTCGCCCGCGATCAGCCCGAGCCGCAGGAATAGGTCGATCAGGACGAGGTTCACGTTGAACTTGAAGCGGTCGGTTTCGCGCACGGTTTCGAGGACGCGCTCGATCGGCCAAAGCTCGAACCGATCGACCTCGCCATCAGCCGCGCGCGGCAGCCATTCCTCCGGCAAATCGAGGTCGTAGCAGTGGATCCGGTCGCGCCGCAGCCCTTCCGGCCGGTCCGTGGCGTAGGAGATGCGCGCGACCAGCCTGGCTTGTCGCGCCAGCGCCGGCGGGATCGCCGCCTCTTCCCCCGCCTCCTTCACCAACGTCTCGAACGGGCTCATCCCGGCCGGGACGCCGCCGGCGGCGACGTGATCGAGCTTGCCCGGATCGAGCGCCTTGTCCGCCGCGCGGTATGCGACCCAAAGGTAAGGGCCGTCGGCTCGGCGCACCATCCCGTTCAGATGGGCACCCTCCGCGGCGATCCCGAAGGCCGGGAGCGCCCCCCGGTCAACCTGCGCCAGCGCCGGCCCGTCCAGGTTGCCGCGCACGTCGAACGCCTCCCCGCGCCACCGAAACAACCCGCGACGGGCCAAGTCGGCCGCGATCTCCGGGAGTGCCGACGGATCACCGAGCGTTATTCCGTCCGTTGCGGTCTGCACGGAAGGGAAACTCCGCAACGCCTCGACGATGCTCGGCGCGAGCCAGCCGACCAGTTGGCCGCGAAGGCGAAACGGCAGCCGATCCGACGGCAGCCTGGCGCTGTGGCAGGCTGCGACGTGGCGGAGAAAGCCGTTCACGCCCGTCGCCGACCCGCCTTCCGCCAGACTGCCTTTCACGTGCTCGCCTTTCCAAGTGGCAATCGGAACGCCACATGGGCGCCATGTCTCCCGTATCTCTGGTCGCCCGGCCGGATGTCCATGCCCCCGGACGGCCGCAGCGACGCTCCGGCCTCCGCACCGTCGGTTCCCTGTTCCCTTACCTCTGGCCCGAGGCCGACAACGGCGCGCGCATCCGCCTCGGTTTGGCCGTCGTGCTGCTGGTGCTCGCCAAGGTCGCCACCGTCTACGTGCCGATGCTCTACAGCCGGGCGGTCGACGCGCTCGCCCCGCACGGCGGTGCGGCCCTCACCGTGCCGACCGCGCTGATCGTCGGCTACGGGCTGGTTCGCCTGGCGTCCTCCGGCTTCGCCGAGCTGCGCGACGCGGTGTTCGCCGCCGTGCAGCAGCGCACCGCCCGGCGGCTCGCGCTGCAAACGTTCCGCCACCTGCATCACCTGTCGCTGCGCTTTCACCTCGACAGGCAGACCGGCGGGCTGTCGCGGGTGATCGAGCGGGGCCAAACCGGCATCCAGTCGGTGCTCCGCTTGGCGGTGTTCAACGTTATCCCGACCCTGCTCGAGCTTCTGATGGTGACCGCGATCGTTTGGCGGGTGTTCGATTGGCGGTTCGCCCTCGTGACGTTCGCCGGGGTCGCGAGCTATCTCGGCTTCACCGTCGCTTTCAGCAATCTCCGCGTCCGCTATCGCCGCGCGATGAACGAGATGGACACGGAAGCGCAAACCCGCGCCATCGACAGCCTGCTCAACTACGAGACGGTCAAGTATTTCGGCAACGAGCGGCACGAAGCGGAGCGCTTCGATTACGCGCTCGCCCGTTACGAGCGCGCGGCCGTTCGGTCGCAGGTGTCGCTCAACATGCTCAACCTCGGCCAGTCCGCCATCGTCGCACTCGGGCGCGCCACGGTGATGCTGATGGCGGCCGACGGGGTCGCGAGCGGCGCGATGACGGTCGGCAAGTTCGTGCTGGTGAACACGTATCTGATGCAGCTTTACCAGCCGCTCAATTTCCTGGGCTTCGTGTATCGGGAGATCAAGCAAGGCCTGGTCGACATGGAAAGCATGTTCCGCCTGCTCGACGTGGAGCAGGAGGTGGCGGACCGCCCCGGCGCCGCGGCGCTCGCCGCCCATCTCGCCGACGGGCCTGCCGGCTCCATCGTGTTCGAGGACGTCCATTTCGGCTACCGGCCGGATCGCGGCATCCTCAAGGGCCTCAGCTTCACGATCCCCGCCGGCGGCAAGCTCGCCATCGTCGGCCCGACCGGCGCCGGCAAGTCCACCATCGCGCGCCTGATCTTCCGCTTCTACGACGTGACCGAAGGCCGCATCCTGGTCGACGGGCAGGATGTGCGCGACGTGGGCCAGGACAGCCTTCGCGCCGCGATCGGCGTGGTGCCGCAGGACACCGTGCTGTTCAACGATACGATCCGCTACAACATCGCCTACGGCTCGCCCGGCGCGACGCAGGCGGCGGTCGAGCGGGCCGCGCGGGCCGCCCAGGTGCACGATTTCGTCACGCACCTGCCGGACGGCTACGACACCCGCGTCGGCGAGCGCGGGCTCAAGCTGTCCGGCGGAGAAAAGCAGCGGGTCGCGATCGCGCGCACCCTGCTCAAGGACCCGCGCATCCTGATCCTCGACGAGGCGACGAGCGCTCTCGACACGCATACCGAGCAGGACATCCAGACGGCGCTGCGGGCCGTCGCGCGGAACCGCACCACGGTGGTGATCGCGCACCGGCTGTCCACCGTGGTCGACGCGGACGAGATCATCGTGCTGGAGGCCGGCCGCGCGGTGGAGCGCGGCACCCACGCTGGCCTCCTCGCGCGCCGTGGCCGCTACGCCCGGATGTGGTCCGCGCAGGCGGCCGCCGACGAGGCGAGCGAGATCGAGATGGCGGGGAACTGATGAGGGCGGTTGAATGACCGACGAGCAGCCGAACCCGCCGACGGCCGACCTCA
>CAXUIE010000048.1:5759-14904 GCA_964250825.1 uncultured Acidisphaera sp.
AATACATGGCGAGCCAGAACCTCGGCCCGCTCGCCATCGCCTCGGCGCTGCTAGGCGGCTCGCTCGCGCTGCTCGCGCGCAGCATGGACGACCGTGCTATCCTCCGGATCCTGGAGAACGCGGCCGCCAGCGTCAGGGCGGGCGAGCTGCGGGGCCCGGACGCCGGGCCAGCGCCGGGAGGGACGCCATGAGCATCGCCGTCGCCGAACACCCTGCCTACGCGCCGCCGCGACCGGACTACCCGCGCGAGGTTCCCTCGCTCCGCCAGTTCCTGCGGGCCGCGCGAACCAACGCGATCCTGATGTGGCCAGACTCGGTCTATGAGCAGGACGTGCTGGTCACCCGCTCGCTCGGGAAGACGCAGATGGTGATCAACGCGCCCGAGGCGATCCACCGCGTCCTGGTCGACAATCCGAACAATTACCGGCGCACGCCCGCCTCGTATCGCATCCTGCGCCCGATCGCCGGCGACGGGCTGCTGTTGAGCGAGGGGGACGCGTGGCGGCACCAGCGGCGCACCATCGCGCCGTCCATGGCGCCGCGGGTGATCCCGATGCTGGCCCGTCACGTCGCCGCGGTCGCGCAGGAAAGTGCGCGCGCCTTGCGGGCGCGGGCTGGCGAGAAGCTGGATCTGCTCGGAGCCATGCAGTTCGCCGCGCTCGACATCGCCGGCCGGTCGATGTTCTCGCTGGAAACGGCGACGTTCGGCGCCGAGATGCGCAACCTGCTGATCGCTTTCGGCAGGAGGCTGGCGCAGCCGCGGTTCCTCGACATGTTCCTGCCCCCCTCGATCCCGACGCCAACCGATTGGCGGCGGCGACGGTTCCAGCGGCGCTGGATGGCCTTGATCGACCGCATCATCGACGCGCGCCTCGCCATGCCGCAGGGCGATGCGCCGCGCGACCTGTTCGATCTGCTGCGCTCGGCGCGCGACCCCGAGACCGGTGCAGCGTTCACCCGCGCGCAGCTGCGCGACCAGGTGGCGACGATGATCGTCGCCGGCCACGAAACGACGGCGATCACCCTGTTCTGGTCGCTCTACCTCCTGGCGCACGCGCCCCGGTGGCAGGAAGCGATCGCGTCCGAGACGAAGGGCGTCGACCTTGGGCCGGAGGGTGGCCCCGGCGCGCTCGGCCAACTCGCGCAGACCCGCGCCGTGGTCAGCGAAACCTTGCGGCTGTACCCGCCGGCGTTCACCCTGGTGCGCGCCGCGAACGAGGCCGACCGCGCGGGCGATCTGGTGATCCCGAAGAACGCCGTGCTGATGATCGCGCCCTGGGTGCTGCACCGCCACCGCCGCCTGTGGCGCGAGCCGGACGTGTTCGATCCCGCCCGGTTCCTCCCCGGCGCGCCGACGCCGCCCCGGTTCGCCTATCTGCCGTTCGGCGCCGGTCCGCGCGTGTGCGTCGGCGCGCAGTTCGCGCTGGCGGAGGCGACCCTGGTGCTGGCCGCCTTGGTCCAGGCGTTCCGCATCGGGCTCGACGGCGACCAGCCGGTGACGCCGACGCCGGTCATCACCCTGCAGCCCGATCGGGTGCCCGATTTTGTGTTGTCGCCGCGAACCTAGACCGCCTTGGACGGCAGACCCGCCGCCTTCCATCCGGGTGCCATGCGGTTGCCTTCGTACCCGCTGGCGACGTTGTAGACGGTCGGATAGCCGGCGGCGCGAGCGGCTTCGGCCGCCGCCTGGCTGCGCGCGCCGCTCCGGCAGATGAAGTACAGGTGGTTTTCCGGGGTCAGCCCCGCCGCCTGCAGACCGTCGACGAAGCCCGCGTTGAGCTCGGCGGGCGAGAATTGCCACGGCAGCAGCACGGCCTCCGCGCCGGCCTCGGCGGTGTCGGGAATGCCAACCGCGTGCCACTCGCCTTCCGTGCGGACATCCACTAGGCGGGATTGCGGGTCGGTCCGAAGCGCCTCCCAGGCGGCTTCGGGCGGGACATCGTCGGCCATCTTGTCATCTCCGGCTGCCTGTGCGTTATCGGCCATCGCACACGGGGCGGGCGCGTTCAACCGCCCGGGCCGCACGGGAGGCATTGCGTGACCGCTCCGCTCCTCAACGAAGGCGCCAGCGAGGACCTCGCGGCGGCGATCGGCAACACGCCGCTCATCAAGCTCCGCCGCGCGTCGGAGGCGACCGGCTGCACCATTCTCGGCAAGGCCGAGTTCATGAACCCGGGCGGCTCGGTGAAGGACCGCGCCGGCCTCGCCATAATCCAGGACGCCGAGCGCCGCGGCCTCCTGAAGCCGGGCGGCACGGTGGTCGAGGGCACCGCCGGTAACACCGGCATCGGCCTCACCCTGGTCGGCAACGCGCGCGGTTACCAATCGGTGATCGTGATGCCCGAGACGCAAAGCCGGGAGAAGATCGACTTCCTGCGCATGATCGGGGCGGACCTGCGCCTGGTGCCGGCCAAGCCTTTTCGGGACCCTGGCAACTACGTCCACCTGTCGCGCCGCATGGCCGAGGAGATGGGGGCGGTGTGGGCCAACCAGTTCGACAACCTCGCCAACCGGGAAGGCCACCGCGAAACAACCGGCCCGGAAATCTGGCGGCAGACCGGCGGGCGCGTGGACGCGTTCACCTGCGCCTGCGGCACCGGAGGCACGCTCGCCGGCGTGTCGCTGGCGCTCAAGCCATTGAAACCCGAAATGCGGATCGTGCTCGCCGATTGTGGGGGCAGCGCGCTCTACGGCTGGGTCAAGAGCAACGACCTCACCGTCACCGGCAGCTCGATCACCGAGGGCATCGGCCAGTCGCGCGTGCCGGCCAATCTCGACGGCGTCGCGATCGACGACGCCGTGAAGATTCCCGACGCCGAGGCGCTCGAGCAGATCTACGACGTGCTGATCCACGAGGGCCTGTCCGTCGGTACCTCGGCGGGCATCAACATCGCCGCCGCGATCCGGGTCGCCCGCGATCTCGGCCCCGGCCACACCGTCGTGACGATCCTCTGCGACGGCGGCGCCCGCTACGCGTCCAAGCTGTTCAACGTGCCGTTCCTGCGCGAGAAAGGCCTGCCGGTTCCGCCTTGGATGGCTTGAACGCCTCGAGGAAGCCCGCTTCTCAGCTTCGCAGCCGTTTGGCGAGCAGGCCCGCGCCTGTCGCGAGCGTCACGAAGACGGTCGCCCAGAACGCGCTGCGGTGGCGGCTGGTGAACATCTCCCAGCTGCCGGTTCGCGCCCGGTTGTCGAACCGACCGTGCGCGCCATACGCGCCGGACACCGGCTCGAACAGGTTGCCGGGCGCGTCCGGGTCCGAACGCTCCGCGGTGAGCTGGCCGCTGTAGCCTGTCTTGGCGAGGTAGCGGTCAATCAGCCCCGGCGCGATCCGGTTGGCGAGGATCGCCCGCACCGTGGGGAACCCGACCCAGATCTGGCGGCGCGGGTTGAACGCGCCGAAATAGATCGCCCGCGCGGGCACCTCGGGCTGGAAGATCGGCGGCACCGGCTGCGCCCGGTGCCCCATCTTGTTCCGCGCCCAGTCGAATTGCGGCGTGTTCACCGCCGGCAGATCGACCTCGGTCAGGGTGATCCTGATGTTGTCATGGAACAGCTCGGATCGCAGCGCATCCAGGAACCCGCGGATGGCGAACTTGGCGCCGCAATAGATCGATTGCAGCGGCACCGAGCGGTAGGCGAGGGCGGAGCCCACGCAGACGATGGAGCCGCGATTGCGCGGGCGCATGTGCTTCAGCGCCGCCATCACGCCATGCACCTGACCGAGATACGTCACCGCCGTGCCGCGCTGGAACTCGGCGGCGGTGAGCTTGTGAACCGGGGCGAACACCGTCGCCATCGCGACGTTCACCCAAACGTCGATCGGGCCGAGCTCGCGTTCCACCTGGTCCGCCGCCGCTTCCACGGCTTTGGCGTCGGCGACGTCGGTCGGAATTGGCAGCGCGCGCACGCCGAAGCGCCGCAACTCGGCCGCCGCATGCTCGAGGCGATCGGGATCGCGCGAAAGAAGGGCTACATCGCAGCCGTTGCGGGCGAATTCCGTCGCGGCGGCGCGCCCGACCCCCGCTCCGGCCCCCGTGATAACTGCGATTTTGCGCATATTTCCTGCCTTTGCGTTCTGGCCTCGAAACGCGTGGGCGGGGCGGGGGTTACCGCCCGTGCCCGAGCCGAACAAAATGAAACCCGGATTTCATGCGCGTGAAAGGTGGACAAAGCCGCCCGCGGCTGCGAGTGAAACGACCCGGCCCAACGATGCTCGCGGGCTAGACCGAGCAGCCGGCCATCGGCGGATGGCCCGATGCCTGCCTGGCCTTTCTCACTTTCGCCCGGACCGAAGCTCCCGTTCATGCCCCTGCACGTCGCGCTGACGCACAAGACATCCTACCGCTACGACCGCCCGGTCGCGCTGGGGCCGCAAACGATCCGGCTCAGGCCGGCGCCGCACGCGCGAACGCCGATTGTTTCCTACGCGCTTGCCGTCGAACCCAAGCCGCACTTTCTCAACTGGCTGCAAGACCCGCAGGGCAATCACCTTGCCCGCGTCGTGTTCCCCGAGCGCGTGACACGGCTCGAGGTCACGGTCGACCTCGTGGCCGACATGGTGACCGTCAATCCGTTCGACTTCTTCCTCGAGCCGGACGCGGAGCGATGGCCTTTCGCCTATGATCCGGTGCTGGAACAGGAACTCGCTCCGTTCCGCCGCCTCGATGCGCCCGGCCCATTGCTGAACGGACTGCTTGCCGGCATCCCCCGCGCGTTCGCGCCGACGGTCGACAAGCTCGTCGCCCTGAACCGGTCGGTGCGGGAGCGGGTTGGCTACATCGTGCGCCTCGAGCCCGGCGTCTGGCCGCCCGAGGAGACGCTGGCGCGCGGCGAGGGCTCCTGCCGCGATTCGGCTTGGCTGCTGGTCCAGTTGCTGCGCCAGCTCGGTTTCGCCGCGCGCTTCGTGTCCGGCTACCTGATCCAGCTCGTGGCCGACGTGAAGCCGCTCGAAGGCGCGGAAGGGCCAACCACCGACTTCACCGACCTCCATGCCTGGGCCGAGGTTTACCTTCCCGGCGCGGGCTGGGTCGGGCTTGACGCCACCTCGGGGCTGCTGACGGGCGAGGGCCACATCCCGCTCGCCGCCTCGCCCGATCCGATCTCGGCCGCGCCGATCACCGGCCTCGTCGAGCAATCCGAGGTCACGTTCGGATTTCACATGGACATAAGGCGCGTGCTGGAAACCCCGCGCGTCACCAAGCCGTACACCGGGTCGCAATGGCAGGACATCCTCGCCACCGGGGAGCGCGTCGACCGCGCGCTGGCGGCCGGAGACATGCGTCTCACGATGGGCGGCGAGCCCACCTTCGTGTCCGCCACCGACATGGAGACGCCGGAGTGGAGCGCGGACGCGCTCGGCCCGACCAAGCGGAGGATGGCGGGGCAACTCTTGCGCCGGCTGGCGGCGCGCTGGTCGCCGGGCGCCGCCCTGCAATACGCGGCCGGCAAGCATTATCCCGGCGAGCAGCTGCCGCGCTGGGCGCTCCACGCCCATTGGCGCGGCGACGGCGAGTCGATCTGGCGCGACGCGGCCCTGCTTGCGTCGGACGACGACGACGACGACGATGCGACGGCGGCCGACGCGGCGCGGTTCGCTGGGGCGCTTGCCGAACGGCTGCAGGTCGATCCCGGGCTCGTGACGCCCGCCTTCGAGGACATTCACTACTATCTTTGGCGCGAGCATCGCCTGCCGGCCAACGTGTTGACGCAGGACGCCAAGCTCAAGGACCCGCTCGAACGGGACCGGCTCGCCCGGGTGTTCGGCCAGGGCCTCGGCTCGCCCGTCGGCAGCGTGCTGCCGCTCCGCCGGTGGGAGCGGGACGGCAGCCGGCGGTGGCAGTCCGGCAAGTGGCTCACGCGCACCGACGCGCTGTTCCTCGTGCCCGGCGACAGCTCGATCGGCTTTCGCCTGCCGCTCGAGGGCTTGCCCTGGGCGAACCCGGACGCGTTGGCGCGCGAAGCGGACCGGGAGCCGGACCCGTTCGCGCCGCGGCCGCCCCGACTGCCGCGCCGTGCCAACGGCGGGGCTTCACCCCCGAGGATCGAAGCGGTTCCGCCGGTCGCGCAAGCGACCCCGGGGTCCGGCGACGGGGCGACCGACCTCGTCCGCACCGCGCTCACGGTGGAAGCGCGCGGCGGCGTGCTGCTCGTGGTCTTTCCTCCGCTATACGCCGTCGAGGACTGGCTCGACCTCGCCGCCGTGGTCGAGGACACCGCCGCCGAGATGGGCCGCAAGGTGTTTCTCGAAGGCTACCCGCCGCCGCGCGACCCGCGCCTCCTGAGCTTCTCGGTCACCCCCGACCCGGGCGTGATCGAGGTCAACGTGCATCCCGCGGCCCGGTGGTCCGACATCGTGCGGCGCAACGCGGAGCTTTACGAGGAAGCGCGCCAGGTGGGGCTGGCGGCGGAGAAGTTCATGCTGGATGGCCGCCATGTCGGCACCGGCGGCGGCAATCACGTGGTGATGGGTGCGGCTTGCCCGGAAGACAGCCCGTTCCTGCGCCGGCCGGACCTGCTCCGTTCCCTGCTCGGGTTCTGGCACAACCATCCGAGCCTTTCCTATCTGTTCAGTGGGCTGTTCATCGGCCCGTCTTGCCAGCATCCGCGGGTGGACGAAGCGCGGCAGGACGCCTTGTTCGAGCTGGAGACGGCGTTCGGCCGCATGGAGCCATTCGCCCCCGCGCCGCCCTGGCAGACCGACCGGCTACTACGCAACATCCTGGCCGACATGACCGGCAATACGCACCGGACCGAGTTTTGCATCGACAAGATGTACGCGCCGGAAAGCGCCGGCGGCCGGCTCGGCCTGGTCGAGTTCCGCGCCCTCGAGATGCAGCCGCACGCGGAGATGTCGACGGCGGCGCTGCTGCTCATGCGGGCCGCCCTCGCCGCGTTCTGGCAATCGCCCTATGACCGGCGGCTGATCCGCTGGGGCACCCGAATCCACGACGATTTCATGCTGCCGTACTACGTCGAGCAGGATTTCCGCGACGCGCTGGAGGAGTTGGGGGCACTCGGGTTCCGCCTCGATCCGGCGTGGTTCGTGCCCCATATGGAGTTCCGCTTCCCGCGCGTGGGCGAGGTCAGCGTGCGCGGCGGCGTGCTCGAACTGCGCCACGCGCTGGAACCGTGGCACGTGCTGGGCGAGGAGCCGGCGGCGGGCGGCACCATCCGCTACGTCGACAGCTCGACAGAGCGCGTGCAGGCGCGTGTCAGCGGCTGGGTGGATGAGCGCTACATCCTGAGCTGCAACGGCTGCGCGGTGCCAATGACCCGGACGGAGCGGGAAGGCGAGTATGTCGGCGGCGTGCGGTTCAAGGCCTGGGCGCCCCCGTCCGCCTTGCACCCGAGCGTGCCGGCGCAGTCGCCGCTCGTGTTCGACGTGTTCGATCGTTGGACCCGGCGTAGCCTGGGCGGCCTCACCCACCACGTTGCGCACCCGGGCGGCCGCAATTACGAGGATTTTCCCGTGAACGCCAATGCCGCCGAGGCGCGTCGCCGCGCCCGCTTCCTGCCGTTCGGGCACACGCCGGGAGCAATGCCCGAGCCGCGCCCCCTGCCGTCGCGCGAGTATCCTCGCACCCTGGACCTACGTCGGGCACACTGATCGGGCATGACCGCGGCGACGCCCCTGGACGAGATGGTGGATGGGCGGGGCGGGCTGCGACCGCACTGGCGCAACCTGCTCGGCGCGCTCACCGAACTCGGACGCGACACGCTCCAGGAGCGCGTGACCCGGCTTGATCGCGCCTTCGAGGAGGAGGGTGCGGCGAGCGTGCTTCCCGGCGCCGAGACGGAGGCGCGCCGCTGCGATCCGATCCCGCTTCCCTTGTCGGAAGCTGAGTTCGCCGCGATCA
The DNA here is from genome assembly GCA_964250825.1 of uncultured Acidisphaera sp. Lineage (GTDB taxonomy): Bacteria > Pseudomonadota > Alphaproteobacteria > Acetobacterales > Acetobacteraceae > CAVWQV01. Next base: position 13,616 of record CAXUIE010000048.1, read on the forward strand.
CGGCTGGGCTCGCGCAACGCGCGCGCGTGTTCGAGGCGATTCTCGGCGACCTGTATGGCCCGCAGCAGCTGCTGGCCGATGGCGCCCTGCCTCCGGCGCTGGTTTATGCCAATCCAGCCTTCCTTCGCCCGTGCCGCGCGCCGGAGGGGCTCGGTTTCGATCGCAAGCTCCGCTTCTATGCGGCCGACCTGGTCCGGCGGTCGGACGGCGCGTGGTGCGTGCTCGCGGATCACACCGGGTGGGCGGACGGCGTGGCCGCGGCACTCGAGAACCGCCGGGTGCTCGCCCGCGTCGTGCCGGAAATCTTCCACCCGCAGGCGGTGCGCCAGCTGCGCCCCTTCACCGAAGCCTGGGGGGACAGCCTGCAGCGGCTCACCCGCGCGGCCGGAGCCGCCGTGGCGCTGCTCACGCCCGGACATGCCGACCCGGCGTGGTACGACCACGTCCTGCTTGCGCGCGCTCTCGGTTGCGAGTTGGTCGAAGGCGGCGACCTCACGGTGCGCGGCGACGGCGCGTTCCTCAAAACGCTGCGCGGTCTGCAGCCGCTCGGCGTGCTGCTGCGCGCCATCGACGGGCGGATGCTCGACCCGCTGGAACTCGAGCCGGACGGCGCCGTCGCGGCCGGGCTGCTCGACGCCGCCCGGGCCGGCGCGATCGAGATCGTCAATCATCCCGGCGCCGGCCTGACCGAAGCGCCGGGACTCGCGCCGTTCATGGCCACGCTTGCCGTTCGTTTGACCGGCGAAGCGCCGCTGCTCGACGGCGTCCCGACCCGGTGGCTCGGCGAGGCGGGCGCGGTGGAGGCGATCCTAACCGAGCCGCACGCCTGGGCGATCCGATCCGCCACCGAAAACGGCACCGCGCCGGCCATGCTGGACCGGCTTTCTCCAGCCGGCCGGGAACGTCTGCTCGGCCAAGTCGCCGATGCGCCCTGGCGGTTCGCCGCCTGCCGGCCGGTGATCCCCTCCGTCGCACCCTGCGTCGGTCCGCGCGGGTTCGCGCCGCAGCCGATCGTCGTGCGTTTGTTCATGATGTGCGACGGCGGCGAGTGGCGGGCCATGGAAGGCGGCCTCGTCCGGGTCCTGCCGGGCGAAGGCGACGTCGCCTGGCGATTGCCCGATCGGGGTTTGGCCAAGGATCTTTGGGTGATGGCGGAAACCGCCGGGGCGATCATGGGGCCAGAATCGGCCGCGCTGCCGCCGTTGCCCATTCGGCGCACCTCGGGCGATCTGCCGAGCCGGGCCGCGGACAACTTCTTTTGGCTCGGCCGCTACCTCGAGCGGCTGGAA
>CAXUIE010000049.1:0-6720 GCA_964250825.1 uncultured Acidisphaera sp.
GATGCTCGACGCGATGCAGTCCGACGACACGCTCTGGGATGCGGTCAATCGCCGCCATCCGTGTCTTGCCCCGGCTCACCCCTCACCCCGACCCAAGCCCACGGGGAAGAGGGAGAGAAACTTCCCCTGTGGGCTTGGACGGTAAGGAGCAGCGCAGGATTGCGGGCGGAGTTCGGTGCGCCGCCTAGCGCGCCAGCGGGCGGTACTTGATGCGATGCGGCTCGGTGGAGTCGGCGCCGAGGCGGCGGCGCTTGTCCTCCTCGTAGGCCTGGAAGTTGCCCTCGAACCATTCGACGTGGCTGTCGCCCTCGAAGGCGAGGATGTGGGTCGCCAGCCGATCGAGGAACCAGCGGTCGTGGCTGATGATGACGGCGCAGCCGGGAAACTCGGTCAGCGCGTCCTCGAGCGCCCGCAACGTGTCAACGTCGAGGTCGTTGGTCGGCTCGTCGAGCAGGATGACGTTGTGCTCGGCCTTCAGCATCTTCGCCAAATGCACCCGGTTGCGCTCGCCGCCGGACAGGATGCCGACCTTCTTCTGCTGGTCGGCGCCCTTGAAGTTGAAAGCGCCCACATAGGCGCGGCTCTGCACCGCGCGCTTGCCGAGATAGATCACGTCGGTGCCGCCGCTGATCTCCTCCCACACCGTCCTGTTGGCATCGAGGCTGTCGCGCGACTGGTCGACGTAGCCGAGCGCGACCGTGTCGCCGACCCGAAGAGAGCCGGCATCCGGGTTTTCCTGACCGATTATCATGCGGAACAAGGTGGTCTTGCCGGCGCCGTTCGGGCCGATCACGCCGACGATGCCGCCCGGCGGGAGCTTGAACGACAGATCGCCGATCAGCAGGTTGTTGCCATAACCCTTCCGCAAGTCTTCCGCCTCGATGACCGTGCCGCCAAGCCGCGGGCCAGGGGTGACGACGATGTCGGCCACCCCGGTCTGCTGCTCCTGCGACTTGGTGAGCAGTTCCTCGTAGCGGGTGATGCGGGCTTGGTTCTTGGCCTGGCGGGCGCGGGGCGAGGAACCGATCCACTCCCGCTCGGCCGCAAGCGCGCGCTGCCTCGCACTTTCCTCTTTCTCCTCTTGCTGCAGCCGCTTGCGCTTCTGGTCGAGCCAGGAGGTGTAGTTGCCCTCGAACGGATAGCCGCGGCCGCGCTCGATCTCCAGAATCCAGTTCGTCACGTTTTCGAGGAAGTAGCGGTCATGGGTGATGACCATGACCGTGCCCTGGTAGTCGCGCAGCGTGCGCTCCAGCCAGGCCACGCTTTCGGCGTCGAGGTGGTTGGTCGGCTCGTCGAGCAGCAGCAGGTCGGGCTTCTCCAGCAGCAGCCGGCATAATGCCACCCGCCGCCGCTCACCACCGGACAGGGTCGCGACCTTGGCCTCGGCGGGCGGGCAGCGCAGCGCGTCGAGCGCGATGTCGACCTTGCGGTCGAGCTCCCAGCCGTCCTCGGCGTCGATCTTCTCCTGCAAATCGGCCTGCTCGGCGAGCAGGGCGTTCATCTCGTCGTCGCCCATCGGTTCGGCGAATTGCATGGAAATCTCGTTGAAGCGGGCCAGCGCCGCCTTCAGCGGGCCGAACGCGGCTTCGACGTTCTCGCCCACGGTCTCCCCCGCGTCGAGCTGCGGCTCCTGCGACAGATAGCCGACCTTGACGCCCTCGGCGGCCCAGGCCTCGCCGCCGTGCTCCTTCTCGATCCCCGCCATGATCTTGAGCAGGGTCGATTTGCCGGCGCCGTTGACGCCGAGCACGCCGATCTTCACCCCCGGCAGGAAGGACAACGTGATGCCCTTGAACACCTCCCGGCCGCCCGGAAAGCTCTTGGTCAAGTCCTTCATCACATAAACGTACTGGTAGCTGGCCATCGGCGCCGGGGCTCCTGGGGAGGGAAGGAATGGGACTAGGTTGTAAGGTGTGGCGTGCGGCCCCGACAACCAAGAGCCGCCCTGCGCCCGGCAGGACTCGAACCTGCAACCAAGCCGTTATGAGCGGCCCGCTCTAACCAATTGAGCTACGGGCACGAGAGCGCGGCGATGTCACCAGACGGTCGAGCCGGACACAAGAGGTTGGGCGTTTGTCACTGCTGCCGCTGGCTTTCCAGCTTCCGGCTGGGCGCGTTGGCCGCCTCGAAATGCAGATGCATCGGCAAGGTCACGAAGCGGTCGCCGCCGGGGCCGGCGAGGAGAAACAGCGTGTAATCCTTATTCTCCCGACGGGCGGCCGCGATGCGCTCCGTGACCTCGGCCGGTGTTGTCACTCTTTTCTGGTCGGCCTCGACGATCACGTCGCCGGCCGCGAACCCGCGAGCGTCGGCCGGGCTGTAGGCCAACACGCCGGTGACCAAAACCCCATGGATGTCTCCTGCCAGCTTGAACCTGGCACGGAGCTCCTTGTTGATCTCGCTCAGCCGCAATCCCTCGTCGGGCGGCGTCGTCAGGGCCGCCTCACGGGCGGCCTCGACCTCGGGGCGGTTGGGGTTGCTCGGCTCCTTGTAAGGTCGCACGACGGGGTTCAGGGTCAGTTGCTGGCCTTGGCGCCAGACCTTTACCGGAATCGGCTGGTCAAGCGGCGCAAGGGCGACCTCGCGCACGATAGCTCGCGAGTCGGGCGGCTTGTCGTCGCCCACCTCGGTGATCACGTCGCCCCGATGCAGGCCGGCCGCGGCCGCGGTGCTGCCGGGATCAAACCCCAGGACGATGGCGCCCCGCGCTTCGGGAAGGCCAACCGCGGCCGCGATGTCGGGTGTCACGGTTTGCGCGCGCACGTCGAGCGACCCGGCACGTACCCGCCCATATTTCTTGGTCTGGTCGATGATGAAGGCGGCGACCTGCGAGGGCAGCGCGAAGCTGATGCCGATGGAGCCGCTGGTGTCGGTGGGCGAGAAGATCGCCGTGTTGATGCCCACCACCAGCCCCTGCATGTTGAACAGCGGCCCGCCGGAGTTTCCGTGATTGATCGCGGCGTCTGTTTGGATGAAGTCATCGAAGGGCGTCGTGCGGATGTCGCGGTTGAGTCCGCTGACAATGCCGCCGCTGACCGATCCGCCGAGGCCGAGCGGGTTGCCGATCGCGATGACGTCCTCGCCAAGCTTCAGCTTGTCGCTGTCCCCCCAACCCACGGCGGGAAGCGGCTTCGGTGGCGTCACCTCGAGAAGTGCGACGTCCGCGGTGGCAAAACGCCCGACCACGCGGGCCGGCAGGACCGTCTGGTCTTGAAAGGTGATGCCGATTCGCACCGCGTTCTCGACGACGTGACGGTTGGTCACGATCAGGCCGCTGCCGTCGATGACGAAGCCGGAGCCGAAGCCATGCGCCGTGCGGAACGCGCCGGGAGCGCCGCTCCCGACATCCTGCGCCGAGCGCGTCTTCGGAACCGGGCTGAGCAGCACGGTGGAGACGTTGACCACGGCGGGGAGCACTTTCTCGATCAGCTCGGTCCGGCTCATGGCCGGCGTTCCCGGGGCGGCCGGCACGTTCGATTGCGCCCGCGCCGGCGCGGGCAGCATCAGGGAAAGCAGGATGAGCGCCAGGGCCGATCGCCCGCGGGGGAACGCCCAGCTTGTCGCTTGGCTGCCCGTCGGCGAAACGGGGAGACTGCGTGCTTGCATGCTTTACGGTAGCGCGGGGCGGCGTTTTGTCACATCCCCCGAACAACCGGGAACGGGTTGCGGATCGTCAGCCGGCCCTCGATGACGCGACCGTCCTGCATGTCCTCTGTGAGCAGGGTCGAGCAGCCGGCCTTGAGCGCCGACGCGACGATCAGCGCATCGTAGAACGCGAGCCCGTCGCGTTGGGCGATCAGGAGAGCATGCTCGTGTTCGGCAACGCCGATGACGAGCGGCTCGCGGCATACCCGACGGATGTCAGCGAGCGCCGACGCGATCTCCTGCCATGATCGCCGGAACCGTCGCCGCGCCACGTTCGCGAACTCGTTCAAAACTTGTACGCTGATCCGGCACCGGCGACCGACGAGGTCCTGAGCGGTTTTCGAGCGCGCGTCCGGCTGGACAACCGCGTAGATCAGGATGTTGGTATCGAGAAAAAAGTCAGCGCTCATTCGCCTCGTCGCGGCTGAACTTGAAACCGGGCGGGAGCGGCCAGGCGAGAGCCTTGAGCCGCGCAAGAGCCGCCTCGCGCTCGCGGTTTCGCTCCACAAGCAAGGTGCGGTCGCCGGCAACCTCGATCTCGATCTCATCGCCCTCCCTGAGCTGCAGCAGTTCAACGACCGCGGCAGGCAGCCGAACTGCCAAGCTGTTGCCCCATTTCCCGACTTGCATGCCCGCTCCGGATATCCAGTGGCGCTGTATACCATTCAGATCCCGATGCGAGCAAGGCGAGCATGGGGCTTGATTGCCTGACCTAGCGGCTTCTGGCATGAACCCGCGCGTACAGACCCCGCCCAGCCTCACTGGCAGCGGACCGCGCCCGTGGTCCGCAACGACAAAAGGATTTCCCGGATGGGATTGGCTTTCGCGTTGATCATCGTCTGCGGCATCGCGGCGCTGGTCTATGGCTTCGTCACGGCTCGGGAGATCATGGCCGCCGATGCCGGGACCACCCGGATGCAGGAGATCTCGGGAGCCGTCCAGGAAGGTGCCAGGGCCTACCTCAATCGGCAGTACACCACGATCGGCATCGTCGGCATCGTCATTCTCGTCATCCTGGGCGCGTTGCTCGGGATCCAGGTCGCGATCGGATTCCTGATCGGCGCCGTGCTGTCGGCGGCGGCGGGCTATGTCGGCATGAACGTCTCCGTCCGCGCCAACGTGCGCACGGCGCAGGCGTCGCGCCTCGGCCTCGCCCCCGGCCTCAACATCGCCTTCAAGTCGGGCGCCATCACCGGCCTGCTCGTGGTCGGGCTCGGGCTGCTCGGTGTGACCATCTACTACATCGTGCTGCGCCGTTCGAACACCGGCGACGATCTGCGCCCGGTCCTCGAGGCGCTGGTCGGGCTTTCGTTCGGCGCGTCGCTGATCTCCATCTTCGCCCGGCTCGGCGGCGGCATCTTCACCAAGGGCGCCGATGTCGGCGCCGACCTCGTCGGCAAGGTCGAGGCGGGCATCCCCGAGGACGACCCCCGCAACCCCGCCGTGATCGCCGACAACGTGGGCGACAACGTGGGCGACTGCGCCGGCATGGCGGCCGACCTGTTTGAAACCTATGCCGTCACCATCGTGGCCACCATGCTGCTGGCCGCTATCTTCTTCCAGCCGCCGACGCGCGACTGGCTCATGATGCTGCCGCTCGGCATCGGCGCGGTGTGCATCCTGACCTCCGTGGCCGGCACCTACTTCGTGCGCATTGGCCCCGACAACGGGATCATGCGGGCGCTGTACAAGGGCCTGGTCGTGACCGGCGGGCTGTCCATCGTGGGCATCGCGGTCGTGATGCTCTGGTTCGTCGGCTTTGGCACGCCGCTGCCGCTCAACAACGGAACCTTTGTAACCGGCGCGTCGCTGTTCTGGTGCGCGCTGACCGGTCTCGCGGTCACGGGCCTGATCGTGTGGATCACCGAGTACTACACCTCAACCGAATACCGGCCGGTGCGCTCCATCGCGCAAAGCTCCACCACCGGTCACGGCACCAACGTGATCCAGGGCCTCGCCATCTCCATGGAAGCGACGGCCGCGCCGGTGATCGTCATCTCCATCGGCATCATCGCGGCGTTCCTGTTCGCCGGATTGTTCGGCATCGCGGTGGCCGCGACCACCATGCTGGCACTCGCCGGAATGATCGTGGCACTCGACGCCTATGGACCGGTGACGGACAACGCCGGCGGCATCGCCGAGATGGCCGACCTGCCGCGCGAGGTGCGCGTCACCACCGACGCGCTCGACGCGGTGGGCAACACCACGAAGGCGGTGACGAAGGGTTACGCGATCGGCTCGGCCGGGCTCGCCTCGCTCGTGCTGTTCGCCGCCTACACGCAGGATCTCAAACACTACTTCCCGACCCTCGACGTGCCGTTCGCGTTGCAGGACCCGTTCGTGGTGATCGGCTTGTTCATCGGCGGCCTGCTTCCCTACCTGTTTGGCGCGATGGGCATGACCGCCGTGGGTCGCGCCGCGGGCGCGGTCGTGGTCGAAGTGCGGCGGCAGTTCCGGGACATCCCGGGCATCATGGAAGGCACCGCCAAGCCGGAATACGGCCGGGCGGTGGACATGCTGACCCGTGCTGCGATCCGGGAAATGCTGATCCCCTCGTTGCTGCCGGTGCTGGCGCCGTTCGTCCTGTGGTTCATCATCGACTGGGTGGCGGGCCGCACCGCGGCGTTCAGCGCGCTGGGTGCCATGCTGCTCGGCACCATCGTGACCGGGTTGTTCGTCGCGATCTCCATGACCTCGGGCGGCGGCGCCTGGGACAACGCCAAGAAGTACATCGAGGAAGGCAACTACGGCGGCAAGGGCTCCGATGCGCACAAGGCGGCGGTTACCGGCGACACGGTCGGCGACCCGTACAAGGATACGGCCGGCCCGGCGGTGAACCCGATGATCAAGATCACCAACATCGTCGCTTTGCTGCTGCTCGCGATCCTCGCCGGCACCCTGCGGTAGAGTTCGACAAGCGCGCCCGACCGGGCCAGTCACGACAACGGAGGCGTTCATGCGGGTGGGTGTCGTGGGACTTGGGCCGATGGGTGGCGCGATGGCCGGGCGGCTGCTCGCGGCCGGTCATCAGGTGAGCGTCTTCAATCGCACCGCCGCCCGCGCCGAGCCCCTGGT
>CAXUIE010000049.1:6730-14827 GCA_964250825.1 uncultured Acidisphaera sp.
GCGCCGGCTTGGGTATCCCTGGCGGCGGGTTCGGGCCCGTGATCCTGGTCGCGCGCGGCGCCAAGCAGGCGGGAACGCCGGCCGAGGCCGCGGCGAACGCGGAAGCCGTCATCACCATGGTGGCGGACGATGCGGCAACGGAGGCGCTCGTGTTCGGCGCCGACGGCCTCGTGGCCGGGTTGCCCCAGGGCGGCGTCCATCTCGCCATGGGCACGATCTCGGCGGCGCTGGCCGAGCAGCTCACCGCCGAGCATGAGGCGCACGGCCAGGTGCACGTGGCGTGCCCCGTGCTCGGACGGCCGCCGGCCGCGCAAGCCGGGCAGTTGTTCCTGATGGCTGCCGGACCGGACGCGGCGATCGCCCGGGTGCAGCCGTTGCTCGACGCGATGGGCCAGCGCGTCTTCCGGGTGGGCGAGCGGCCGGTGCAGGCGAACCTGGTCAAGCTTTGCGCCAACTTCCTTATCTTCTCCACGATCGAGCAGTGGGGCGAGGTGTTCGCGCTGACCGGCAAGGGCGGCGTCGACCGCGCGGTCGTGTTCGAAATCCTGACCAACAGCTTCTTCGGCGCGCCGGTGCATAAGAACTACGGCAAGCTGATCGTGGAGGGCGCGTTCGACCCGCCGGGTGCGAAGGTGACGCTCGGCGAGAAGGACACGCGGCTGCTGCTCCAAGCCGCGCAGTCGCTTTCGGCGCCCCTGCCGTTCGCCTCCGTGGTGCACAACCGCTTTCTCGCCGCCATCGCGCAGGGCGAGAAAGACCTCGATTTCGCCGTGCTTGGCCGGCATGCCGAGCGGGACGCCGGGCTGGCGGGGTAGCGAGGTGCGACCGGGCATCGGCCTCATCCCGCACGCGATCGGCGACAGCCGCGCGGTGAGTGCCCGGATCGCCGAGTTCGGGCGACGGGCGGAAGCGCTTGGCTTCGCCGGCGTTTGGGTGACCGATTCAATGGCCCGCGCGCGACCCACGCTCGACCCGCTCAGCATGTTGGCCCTGCTGTGCGGAGTGACCAACACGATCGAGCTCGGCACCTGCGTCGTCCAGGTGCCGTTGCGCCACCCCGTCGAGCACGCCCACCGCGCCCAGTCGCTCCACGTTTTATCGGGCGGCCGGTTCCGCTTCGGCATTGGCTCCGGCTCCACCCAAGCGGATTTCGAGGCGCTGCAGCAGGATTTCGACGCCCGGTTCAAGACCCTGCCCGCCTACATGGCGGTGATGCGCAGGGTCTGGGCCGGCGAAGGCGTGTATGGGCCGCCGCTCCCTTTGTGGCCGGGCACGGCGGGCGGCCCGCCCGTGCTGCTGGGGGCTTGGCGAAGCCAGCGATGGATCGATTATGCCGTGACCGAGTGCCAGGGCTGGATCTCGTCGGGGATCTATTCGAGCGTGGCCGACCTTGAGACTGGCATCGGCATGTACCGGGCGGCCGGGGGCACGCGGGCCGTGCTGGCCAACGTATTCGTCGACCTGCGCCCCGAGCCGGCGCTCAATCCGCTGATCGCCGGCGCCAAAGTCTCGCTGATATGCTCGCCGGTCGAGGCGCGCGAACGAGTCGGCCGCTTGGCGGCGCTCGGCTTCGACGACGTGCTGCTGGTGCCGCCGTTCGACGCACCCGATCAGCTCGAAGCCATCCGCGCGCTGATCTAGCTTCGGTGCCCAACTTTTCGTCCACCCGCGCGGATGGGCTGATACGGCGCCGGCCGCGCGACAAGAAGGAGAAGTACCATGTCTTCGGCCAACGAAACTCTCGAGCAACGAGTCCGCGAGCGCGCGTACGCGCTTTGGCAATCGGAAGGCAGCCCGGAGGGCCGCGCCGACGAGTTCTGGGATCTGGCGCGACGCCAGCTTGAAGCTGAATCCGATCCGGACGCGCCGGACATGGTTTCCACGGCTCCCGTTTGACGGAGCCGCAGACCGCTACCCAAGCTTTCCCACGAACGATGAAGGCGCTCCTCTATCCCAGTTTGGCCAAGCCGATGTTGCGGAGATTGCGGCTTCGCCCGCAATCCGGGTCCAGCTAGCGGCGACGCGCAGGAGCGCAGGAGCCATGCGGCACGCCCGAAGCACGGTCGGCTGCAGCGTTCCGCTCAGACACAGATTTTGAAGAAGGGACGCGCGCGCCATCTGCCCGCGAAGCTCGCTTCGAAGGCTTGCGTGGTATTCTCGGGACGACCGTCCCGCAAGGAAGGCCTCGGCTCCGCGCCGGGCGGTGTGCAATGCGAGGGCGACGCCATCTCCGGTGAGCGACGGGATGACGGCCGCCTGGTCGCCCAGGCGATACAGGGCGAGTGGATCGGTGTCGCGGGGTGCGTGGATGAATCCGTATGGCAGCCGGCTGATCGCCAGGGGACGCGCGCGAAGGGATGTCGCTCCGGCGAGACGCCGGGCCAATGCCGAGCATTCCGTTTGCAGGGACGCAAGCAGGCTCTCCCAGGTTCCCCCCGCCCTGGCTAGCCGGTCACCTGAAACGACGAGGCTCAGGTTCGCCGCGTTCGCCTCCACAAGCAGCAGCCCGGCGTAACCTCCATCGAAAAGCACCAGCTCCACTGCGCCGCGAAGCGCTTCCGTCTGCGCCGGCGCAAGCGAGAGGTAGGTCTTGAAGCCCACCGACCTTGGTGCGCCAACCGGGCGGGGGGCGCCGCGCAGCTCGTGCTTGCCCGTGGCGAGGAACAACGTGTCCGGGTGGAGCGTTTCGCCGGTCCCGAGGGTCAGCGCGGAATCTTCGGATGTGATGCCATGTACCTTGGCGCCCCGCCGGACGACGGCGCCACATCCCGCCGCCAGGTCGAGCAGCGCCGCGTCAAGCGTCCGTCGCGAGAGCCCGAAGGCCGGAAACGGCAACGCCGCCGCCGCAGCGTCCTCACGATGGAACAGCCGAACCGAGCTGATCGGCGAGGCCCCGAGCGCGAACGGGCTGAGACCGAGCCCGTCCAGAGAGCGCTGCGCTTCGACGCTCAGGAAATCCCCGCACACCTTGTCGGTCGGAGCGGGATCGCGTTCGAGCAGTTGCACGTCCCGCCCGGCGCGCGCGAGCAAGACGGCCACGGCAGCTCCCGCCGGGCCGCCGCCAGCGACGACGATGCCGCTCAGCGGTTTCGCTCCAGCGTCTGCCGGGATGGGAGGTAACGGCGGACCGTCGCGACCCCGCCGCCTAGCCCCGCTTCCGTCGCGCGCTCCGTCAACTCGGCTCCCCGGAAGCTGCGGGTGATGGAGATCAGCCCGTCGCTGCGGACGAATTGATGCCAGCGGGCGACCGTCGCGAGCACGCTGAAGCCGAAATAGGCGAGCCGGCTGCGCTCGATGTCGCTGATAAGCCAGCCGCGCCGCGCCGTCCCTTCCATCCAGCCGATGAACCGCACCAGCTCCGCATCGCTCAGGTGATGGGCGAACTGCGCGCTGACAATGAAATCGATCGGCCGCTCCGGCCGATAGGCGAACACGTCGCCGGTAACGAAGGAAATGCGGTCAGCCTCCGAGGTGGCGTCGCGCGCGGCCCGTGCCGCCCAAGGGTTCAGGTCGACGCCGACCAACTCGGCGTCAAGCTCGCGCCGGTTGCACCAGCGCCGGACCGCGCGAAGCATGTCGCCGTAGCCGAACGCGACATCGAGCAAGGAGAACCGCTCACCCGCCTTCAGTCCCTGGCGGCCGAGCCAGGCCAAGGTGGGGCGTTTCGTCAGGGTGACGCGATTGACCCGCGACAGATCGCGCAGGCAGCGCCGGTAGTCCTCGAAATCCGTGCAATCGGAATCCATCCGCTCCGGCGTGTCGCTCCGGCGCGCGAGGTTCATGCGCGATGGAACCGAAACGTTTCAATGGAAAGCCCCGGCCCGAACGCGATCGCGATCCCGTCGCCCGGCCCGCTCGCCTCCCGCAGGATCCGATCGAGCACGAAGACGAGGGTGGCCGAGGACATGTTGCCGCAATCCCGCAGCACGCCGCGCGAGAAGCGCAGCGCATCTGGCGCCAGCCCCAACCCGTGCTGCACTGCGTCCAGCACCGAGCGCCCGCCCGCGTGAACCGCCCAGAACGGGAAGGCGTCCGGATCAGATACCCCAAGCGTGTCGCGGCCGCCTTCGAGCAGCCAACGACGGATGCGCACCGGCCCCTGCCCGGACAGCCGCATTTCGAAGCCGTGGTCGCCGATGTGCCAGGTGATGAGATTCTCCGACTCGGGAAGCACGGTGGCGTTGAACGGCCCGAGTTCGATGCCGCCCGGATCGGCGGATACGAGACAAGCGCCGCAGCCGTCGGCGAACAGCAGGAACATCAGCATGCGGTCAAGTTCCCACTTCTCCTGGAGGTGCAGGCTGCTCAGCTCGACATTGACGACCAGCACCTTGGCGTGCGGCTCGGAACGGACGATGTGACGCGCCTGTTTCAGCGCGTTGACCGCGGCGAAACAGCCCATGAAGCCGATGATCGTGCGCTCAACCGAAACCGGAAGCCCGAGGGCCGCGGCAAGTTGCAGGTCGAGTCCCGGCGCCGAGAAGCCGGTGCAAGAAGCGACGATCAGGTGCGTGATCGTCGCGCGGTCGGCGGTGATGTCGAGACGCTCGACCGCCTGGAGCGCCAACCTCAGCGCCCAAGCCTCGTAGAGGGCCATCCGGGCAGCCGTGGAAGGGAAACCGCCCCGCTCGTAGAAGCGATCCGTGTCCAGAAACCGGTCGCGCGGTTTTGGGCCGGGCTCGAGGAAGGAGTAGCGGTGCTCGATCTCGGCGTACGCGATCATCCGCTCGAACAATGCTCGGCTACGCTCATCAGGGAGCGCCGCTGACGCAAAGTCGACAAAGTCTGCGTGAATGTCATGGGGGGGAACGGCCGTGCCGATCCGGTTCAGGAAGGCACGGGTCATTGGCCTGATCTCCAAAAGTCTGATTAGAACGCAAGCCGGGCTGGCTAGAACGCAAGCCGGGCTGGCGACCGGCGTCAACCGTTCTAAGTGAAGCCGACAAGCAAATTGTCGATGCTAGAACCCCGCGAGGCTGGGAAATGGTCCCCTGAAGCTAAAGCGCCCTTACCTCGCCGCACAGGCTTGGTCGCCGACCGCCGCCATACGCGCCTCGATCGCGTGGCACGGGCTGGCGCTTGCCTGCCTGATCCTGTGGCCGAGCTTGTGGATATGGTGGATCGCGGCCGCAGTGGCGAACCACGTCCTGCTCGGAACGCTGGGAATGCTGCCTCGTAACCAGCTGCTCGGCCCCAATTTGGTCGAGCTGCCCGAGCGCGGCGCGCGCAAGGGTTTGATCGTGCTGTGCTTCGATGACGGGCCTGACCCTGTCGTCACGCCCCGCGTGCTCGACATGCTGGAGCAAGCCGGCGCGACCGCCAGTTTCTTCTGCGTCGGCAGCCAGGCACGAAAGTATCCGGCCATCGTGGAGGACATCGCGCGCCGTGGCCACAGCGTGGAAAACCACACCGACCGCCACCCACTTGGGTTCGCGGCCTTCGGGATGAGTGGAATGCGGGGTGAAATCGAGCGCGCCCAGGTGACCCTCGCCGGCGTTGCCGGGTGCGCGCCGCGCTTCTTTCGCGGGCCGGCCGGACTGCGCAGCCCATTGCTCGACCCGGTGCTCGCGGCGTGCGGATTACGGTATGCGACTTGGTCGCGCCGCGGGCACGACGTGTTCAGCCGCGCTCCCGGCCGGGTGCTTCGCCGTCTGACGGCGGGGCTGCGCGGCGGCGAAATCCTGCTCCTGCACGACGGCAGCTCCGCGCGGACCCAGGATGGCGAGCCGGTCGTGCTCGCGGTGCTTCCCGACTTGCTGGCTGAAATAGCGGCCCGCGGCTTGCGGGCAGTCTCCTTGCCGGGGGCACTTGCCCACGAGCGGCCGCCTTTTCTCCCGTGCCGACCCGTGGCACTTGCCGCCCCATGCCGCCCGAACCAATGACGACAAGCAAGCGCTCCTTGTTCGGGGCAGCGCTCCTGCTAGTTCTGATGCCAGGCTTGGCCCGTGCGCAAGCACCCACCGCGCGGGCGGCGGCGTTCATCCAGCAAGCCGGACAGGACCTGGCCAAGCTGGTTGGCGGCGCGCGCTCGGTCGAGGAGAAGCGACAAAAGCTCCAGCCGTTCATCAATCGGGTCGTCGACGTTGACGCCGTCGCGCGGTTCTGCCTCGGTCGGTTTTGGGCCAAAGCAACCCCGGCGCAACGCGATGAATACGTTCGGCTGTTCCATTCCGTTCTGCTGACCAACGTCGTGTCCCGGATGGGCGACTACCAGCATACCGAGGTCCACGTCGTCGTCGGCCAGCCCGATGCGCGGGAGGACGGCGTGCATGTGCCGACGGTGGTGGAACGCACCAACAACCCACCCGCGCGCGTGGTCTGGCTGGTGCGGATGGACGAGGGCCCGCGCATCGTCGACGTGATCGCCGAAGGCACCAGCCTCCGGCTGACCGTGCGCAGCGACTACAACGCTTTCCTCGCGCAACACGGGGACGACATCGACGCGCTGATCGCCGCCCTGCGCCAGCGGGAGGCACAGAACGCCGGCTGACCCGAACGGCGCGTGGCGTATCTCACGGGTGGTGCTTCGCGCGGCTGACGGAGAACCGGCGCATGTTGGCGCGGATCAGCCAGGCAGGGAGGCGCGCCGACGATTCGTCAGCCGCCACCCGAACGACATCACGTGATAGACGGACTTGAACGCAAGCAGCGGAACATCGGGTGCGCGGCCCCGGCGGATGTTGCCGGCGAGAATGGAGAGCACGCCGTCGCGCATTCGCAGGACGTTGCTGGGCGACATCAGCAAGCGGCGCATCACCGGCTGGTTGATGCGGTAGATGAGCCAGCCGAAGCGGTCCATCGCGTCCCGCATGGCGCGCTCGACCTGCCGCGCCATCGCCTTGCCGCGCACGGGATCGTCGAGCCAGGCATCCGCCACCTCCGCGCCGAGCTCGGCGCCCCGCATGGCCAGCAGGACGCCGCTCGAAAACACCGGATCGACGAAGCCGAACGCGTCGCCGATCAGCATGTAACCCTCGCCCCAGGCGGTGCGTGCTCGATACGAATAGTTGCCGGCCGTCATCACCTCCGAGCAGAGGCGGGCCGCTTGCATCCTTTCCGCGACCGTCGGACTGCGCTCGATGCGCTCGAACAGGAAATCGTGGACACTCCCCGACCGCGCCTTCACGGCGCGCTGGGTGCCGACGAACCCCACGCTCGTCACGCCGTCTGGCAGCGGGATGACCCAGAACCAGCCGTCTTCGGCCAGGTGGACGCTGATGCAGCCGGCGCTGTCGCCGTTGCGGCACTCGACGTCTCGGAAATGGGCGAACACGGCCGCCGTGTTGTTGTTCTTGTCCTTGCTCAGCAGCCGCATGCGGCCAGCGAGGAACGTGTCCCGGCCGGACGCGTCCAGGACGAAGCGTGGCGCGAAGGCCGCGGCTGTTCCGTCCGCCCGCGTTGCCAGGACGACCGAGCGCGCGCCGTTCGCGAGCGCCACCTCGGTCACCCGCGTTCCTTGCTCGACTTGCGCGCCCTTCGCGCGGGCATTGTCGAACAAGAGCCGGTCGAACGAAGCGCGTTCCACTTGGTAGCTATGAGTGTATCGCTTGTCGATCGCGTCGGCGAAGCGGAAGGTCACGCTGCGGCCGGTATCATCCGACACGAACTCGGCGCCTGGCTTGAACACGCCCAGCCGATCTACCGCCTCGCGCACGCCGAGCCGATCGAAAATCGGCAGATTGAGCGGCAGCAGCGATTCGCCGATGTGGAAGCGCGGATGGGCGTCCTTCTCCAGCAACACGACGCTCCGGCCTCGCGCGGCCAGCAGGGCGGCGGCCGTGGCCCCGGCCGGGCCGCCGCCGACCACCAAAACGTCGCACAACACGGCGACGGGGGGAGCCGCCCCAGGTAGGACGAGCCGGTCCGGCAACGAGTTCTCCTGCGAGCACGGTTGAGAGCCGAGTCGCCCCCATGCCATGAGAGGAGGGTGGATGAGAAGCCCGATCGAACGGACCGGCTCGCGGTGGTGATCCCCGCGCTGAACGAAGCGGCGACGATTGGCCCCATCGTCGCTGGCTGCCGCGCGCTGCCCTTCGTCGCCGAGATCCTCGTGATCGATGACGGTTCGACCGACGCGACGGCGGCGCTCGCCGCCGC
>CAXUIE010000050.1:0-3953 GCA_964250825.1 uncultured Acidisphaera sp.
GGCGCCGAGGATGAGGCGACGGCGCCCGCGCGCCGGGAAGATCCTCCAAAGGCGGTGCAGCGGACGCAGCCCACCCGCTTGCTTGGAAGCACCCATTTCTCCTTACAGCACGGGGCGGTCCCCGCATCCATGTGTCGAGCCGGCTCGTAGCATTGGCGCGCCGGCTCGGGCCGGCGGCCGCGCCGCATTTGCTGGCCCGCAGCGCCGCGATACAGTAGGGGTCATGACGGGTATGCCGATCGCGCAGCTCCCCATGCCGCATTTCGACGTCGGGCTCGCGGCGCCCGACCTGTCGCCCTGGCTGGCCGGCAATACGGGGATCGCCGGTTTCACCCGCCTCGACAGCGGACAGCCCGGCCCGCATGTCCTGCTCCTCGCCTTGACGCACGGCAACGAGATCGCGGGGGCGATCGTGCTCGATCGCGTGCTGCGCGCCCGCGTCCGCCCGCCCCGGGGGCGACTGACCGTGGGCTTTGTGAACCTCGCCGCGTTTGGGCGATTCGATCCGAAGCAGCCCACCCTTTCGCGCTTCATCGACGAGGACATGAACCGGATCTGGAGCAAGGACCTGCTCGACGGGCCACGGCGCTCCGTGGAGCTCGACCGCGCCCGCGCGATCCGCCCGCTGCTCGACAGCGTGGACGTGCTGCTCGACATCCATTCGATGCTGTGGCCGTCCGAGCCCTTGATCTTGTGCGGCAATTCTCCCAAGGGACGTCGGCTCGCGCTTTGCCTTGACCGGCCCGAGTTGGTGGTGGCCGATGGAGGCCACGCGAGCGGCAAGCGGATCATCGACTACGACCATTTCGTTCACCCGGACAGCAGCGCGGCCGCCGTGCTGGTCGAAGCCGGGCAGCACTGGGAAACGGAAACGGTCGAGACGGCCGAAGCCAGCGTCGCCGGCCTGCTGCGCTATCTCCACATCGAGACGAGGGACCTCGCGGTCGCGCAACCCGTTCGAACCGGGTCTCACCGCGTCGCCGAAGTGACGGAGGTGGTAACGGCCGCCACCGCTCAGTTTGTATTCGTTCAGCCGTTTCGCGGCGGCGAGGTGATTGCTCGCCGCAACACCCTGTTGGCTCTTGACGGTCCCACGGAGATCCGCACGCCGCACGACGATTGCCTCCTCGTGATGCCCAGCCTGCGCCCGAGCCGTGGACATACGGCCGTGCGATTGGCGCGGTTGGTCGGCGGCTGAATCACAAGTCCGGCTCGCCCGGAACAGGAACGAACCCCAAGGTCGCGATCAACGCGGACACATCCCTGATGGCGGCCTCCGCCATCTCCGGGTTCGTCCCCTTGGCGACAATGGCGACGCCGGTGGCGGGCCCCCGCCAGGGCGGGTGCGGCCCGTTTGCCCACACGGCCCCCGGGGGGGGCCCCCGGCCGGTAATACGGATAGCTGCCGATATCGAGCGCGGGATAATTCGCCTGGATCCCCCCGAGCCCTTCCGCCATCGTCCCCTCGGGCAGCCCGGCCACATGCAACGCCCGCGACGCGATGGGCGGGCCGCCTCGCAGCGAGGGCGCCAGCCAGTCGAACATGGCCTGCATGATGCGCGGCACGCCCGCGAGCACATGGACGTTGCCGATGGTGAACCCGGGTGCGACCGACACCTCGTTGTTGATGAGCGCTGCCCCGCGCGGCAACGTCGCCATGCGCTGCCGGGCGGCGTTGAACTCGCCCGGCTTGTAGCTCGCCTCCATGCGCTTCCACGCCTCGGGGTGCGCCTCCCAAGGCACGCCGAACGCGGCGGCGACGCACTCGCTGGTTATGTCGTCATGCGTCGGGCCGATGCCGCCCGTGGTGAACACGTGCCCGAACTTCGCGCGAACCTCGTTAACGGTGGCGATAATGATTTCCGCGACGTCCGGGATCACCCGCACCTCGCGCACGGGGATGCCAATATCGCCCAGCCGGGTGGCCAGGAACTTCACGTTCAGATCCTGGGTGCGGCCCGAAAGCACCTCGTTGCCGATCACCAGGATGCAGGCGGTCGGGTTGGCGTGGCTCATGGCGTTTCCCGTCACAGGAAGTCCCGCAGGAGCGGGATCAAAGGTTTGTCTGCCGGCGGCATCGGGTGATCGGCCAGTTTCTCCGGCCGCACCCAGGCGAGCGTCTGGCCTTCCCGCGCCCTCGGGTGCCCCTTCCAGCGGCGGCAAAGGTAAAGCGGCATCAGCAAGTGAAAACGCTCATATGCGTGCGAGGCGAAGGCGAAGGGGGCGAGGCAGGCGGTCGCGACGTCAATGCCGAGTTCCTCTTTCAGCTCGCGGATCAACGCCTGCTCGGGGGTTTCGCCGGGGGCGAGCTTGCCGCCGGGGAACTCCCACAAGCCGGCCATCGGCTTGCCCTCCGGCCGCCGCGCGAGCAGCACGCGGCCGTCCGCGTCGATCAAGGCGCAAGCCGCGACGAGCAGGACCGGCGTGCCTGCCGCTCGGTCAGGCACGTCGGCAACCCCGGCTTCCGGGACGCCGAACAGGTCGTCGCGGGTCGCCTCGAAATGCCAGGTGTCCACCTCGCCGCCCCGCGCGAGGTAATGCCTGCGTCCTTCGCCGACGTGGCGGAAGCCGACGCGCCGCAACACGGCCCCGGACGCCGGATTGTCTGTCGCCACGTCGGCGGTGATGCGATCGAGGTCGAGGTTGGCGAACGCCCATCGCGCGAGCTTCCCGGCGGCCTCCGTGGCGACGCCGTGGCTCCAGAACCGCCGGCCGACCCAGTAGCCGAGCACGCCGGTGCGGGCCT
This sequence comes from uncultured Acidisphaera sp., assembly GCA_964250825.1. Classification (GTDB taxonomy): domain Bacteria; phylum Pseudomonadota; class Alphaproteobacteria; order Acetobacterales; family Acetobacteraceae; genus CAVWQV01. Next base: position 2,747 of record CAXUIE010000050.1, read on the forward strand.
TCTCGGTGCGGAGGCTGACAACCCCGACCAACGTTTCCTGCTCCCCGTCCCGGCCAGTGATCGCCAGGTTGAACGCGCTCCCCTCCGCCAGTTCCTTCGCGGTGGACGCGATCCACTCATCGGCCAGGCTGCGCGGGTAAGGGAACGGCACCACCGCGAGCGTTCTCGTCACCTCCCAATCGTTGACCAAGCGGTGCATGGCATCGGCGTCGTCCGGCAGGAGCGGGCGCAAGGTGAGGCGTTCCGTGACGAGCGGAGCGAAGCCGGACGGTGCCTTGGCAGGGCGCGCCCGCGTTCGCCGGCTCCGGCGCGGCGGTGCCTTGGGAGCTTCAATGGTCATGAACGAGTCGGGCGCGCACCGCGCGAAGTTGACGCAGCACCGGGCCAGCGCGCAAGGCGCCCAGCGGCTGGGATTGCTTCCTCCGCGAGCCGCGGCAAGCGCGCCGCTTCGCGCTAAGGTGCGAGCATGAACGTTATTCGCCGACCCGACTGGATGCTGGAGCAGTTCCTCGAATGGGAGGAGCGGCAGCCGACGCGCTACGAGTTCGACGGTTCGACGGAAGCCATGTCACGGACGGGGCGCGAGCTTGCACCTGCTGACCGATTGAAGCACGGCGCTCAAATCGGGGGATGTCTTGGGCCGCCGCCCATGCGCTCCCAGGCGGCAGCGGCGCGCAGCACCGTCGCGTCCTCCAAGTAGCGGCCGACGAACTGAACCGACAAGGGCAGGCCCCGCCGAGACAGGCCCGACATCATGGCGAGCGCCGGGTGGCCGGTGACGTTGAACGGCGTTCGCGCCTGGCGCGGGTAGGTGCGGGCGGTTTCGGCCGCGTCCTCGATCCGGCTCGGCGCGTCCATCGCGCTGGCGCAGAGCAGGACGTCGACGTCGCGAAACGCGTCCTCCACCGCCGCGATCATCTCCGCCCGTCGTCGTTGCGCGCCCACGTAGTCGCCAGCCGGAATGAACGCGCCAGCCATGAGGCGCTGGCGGGTAAGCTGGCCATAGTCGCCGGGGCGGGTTCGCAGCCAGGGCGCGTGGATCGACCAGGCCTCGGTGTTGAGGATGACCCGGTTGACGGCGGCGAACTCGTTCAGCGAGGGCAGGGTGACGGGCGTGACCCGGGCGCCATCCCGCTCGAACGCGGCCACGCCCGCGTCGAGCGCGGCGGCGCCTTCCGGGTCCGCCGGCATGTCCGCGTCGTGGCAG
>CAXUIE010000050.1:3963-14812 GCA_964250825.1 uncultured Acidisphaera sp.
GCCCACCCTCAGCCCCCGGGCGCGGCGTGCGAGCATTCGGCCATACCCGCCGCGGGGTCCGGGGGCGCTGCCGGGGTCCGCCGAGTCATGGCCGGCGATCGCGTCGAGCAGGAGCGCGATGTCGGCGACGGTGCGGGCCAGCGGCCCGACATGGTCCAGCGTGAACGACAGCGGGAACACGCCGCGCCGGGACACGAGCCCATAGGTCGGCTTGAGGCCGACGATGCCGCAAGCGCTCGCCGGGTTGCGGACGGAGCCGCCGGTGTCGGTCCCGAGCGCCAGCGGAAAGAACCCCGCCGCGACTCCCGCGCCGGAGCCGGACGAGGAGCCGCCGGGATGATGGTCGGGGTTCCACGGGTTGCGCGCCGGCGGGAAGGGGAGGTCGAATGAGGGGCCACCGAGGGCGAACTCGTGGGTCGACAGCTTGCCGAGCACGATCGCGCCGGCCCCGCGCAGCCGCGACACGGCCGCAGCATCCGTCCCGGCGACGTTGTGGAGCAGGATTTTCGAGTGGCAGGTGGTCGGCAGGCCGGCGACGTCGATGATGTCCTTGACGCCGACCGGGATGCCGTGCAGCGGGCCGCGCTTGTGTCCGGCCGCGATCTCCGCCTCGGCGACGCGGGCCGCGGCGCGGGCCGCGTCGGCGTCCAGCCGGATGAAGGCGTGAAGGTTGCCGTCGAGCCGTTCGATGCGGGTCAGCAGCGCGTCCAGCAGCTCGACCGGGGACAACTCGCGCGAGGCGATGGCGGCGGCGGCCTCCGTGGCGCCGAGCCAATGCGCGGCGCTCATGAGGCGGGTTTCACGCGCATCGGCGGCCAAGGCTCGGCCGCCGGATCGGCGGGGAACGCGATGCTTCCGGTCTGCCCGGCGGCAAGCGCGGCGGCGGCGACATCGTCCGGGAAATCGCGCAAGGCGATGTCCAACCCGGCGGCGCGCGCAAGGGGCGCGCTCAGCGTGTCGTCCATCGGCATCCCCGCTCGAAGTTCAGCCCGCATCTGACCGGAAGGCGCTCAGGGTAGCCAGTTAAATCCGTGCGCGTCGAGACCGAGCAGGCTTGAGAAGCCGGTCAGCATGATGCCGAGCATCCAGAGGAATTGCGTGCGACCCGCACTGCGGACATCATGCAACTCAGCCGCGACATCGGATCGCAGGCTTCCATCTCGGAGCAGAGCCGCGCCATCGAAACCTCCAGCCGGTCGAGCTGCGCCGGGTGTGTGCGCTGATCTGCTCAAGCCGTGCGAGCCGTTCATCGATGTCCGAGACATGGCGCGGAACCGCTTCGACGTCAGTCACGCGGCCTCATCCATGCGCCGAAAAAGACGGGGGCGGCACGAACGCGCCGCCCCCGAAGTTGCGAACGGCCATGCCGCTCGATCGGGGAGGAAACGGGAGGTCGGCCAACGCCGATGGCCCGTGAGCTGCAATATGGTCGTATGCGGTTGCTGAAAGGTTAATGCCGGCTTGCGCCATCGCCAGGGCGGCTCTTTGATCGGGGCCGCACGTTGAGGGAAGCTCCGGCATGGACACGCTGCCGCCGCGAACCGGCCCGTTGGTCGGGTTGAAGGTGGTCGAGCTCGGCCACTACATCGCCGCCCCGTTCTGCACGCGCGTCCTGGCGGATCTGGGCGCGGAGGTCATCAAGGTGGAGCCGCCCGGCGGCGACCCCGTGCGCGGCTGGGGCGCGCAGGTGAATGGCAACTCGGTCTGGTTCAGCGTGCATGGGCGCAACAAGCTTTCGATCGAGCTCGATCTCAAGCGCGATCGCGACACGGCCCTCAGGCTCGCCGCCCGGGCGGATGTGCTGGTGGAAAACTTCCGGGCGGGCGGGCTCGAGAAGCTGCGGCTCGGGCCGGCCGAACTCCACGCGGTCAACCCGCGCCTGGTGATCGCCCGCATTTCGGGCTACGGGCAGGACGGGCCGTATCGCGACAAGCCAGCATTCGGCGCGATCGGCGAGGCGATGGGCGGGATCAGGCACGTGACCGCGCACCCGCCTGGCAGCTCCGATCTGCCTCCGCCCCGCTGCGGCATCTCGATCGGCGACGACCTGGCCGGAATGTACGCGGCGATCGGCCTGCTTTCCGCGCTTTGGCAGCGTGACGCTGGAGGCGCCGGGGTGGGCCGCGTGGTCGATGTGAGCCTGGTCGATGCCGTGTTCAGCCTCATGGAAGGAATGCTTCCGGAGTACGCGCTCGACGGCCGAATCCGCCAGCCGGTGGGGGCGGCGATCCCGACCGCCTCGCCCACCAACACCTATCCTTGCGCGGACGGCAAATGGCTGTGCATCGCCGGCAACTCCGACCTCATCTTCGCCCGCCTCATGCACGCGATCGGCCGCGGCGAACTCGCCGCTGACCCGCGCTTCTTCACCAATTACGACCGTTGCACGCATCGGGCGCCACTCGACGCCGCCATTGCCGCCTGGACTCGCACGATGCCGGCGCGGGAGGCGGAGGCGCTCCTCGACGCGGCGGACGTGCCGTGCTCGCGCCTTTACGACATTGCCGACTGCGCCGACGACCCGCACTTCCGGGCGCGCGGCGCGGTGCAGGCGGTGGAGGATCAGCTGATCGGCCGGACCCTGCATCCGGGCCCGGCCATCCGTTTCGACGGGGATCGGCCCGAAAGCGTGATCGCATGGACCGGCCCGGCCGCCGGCGCGCACACCGATTATGTTTTGGGGAAGTTGCTCGGGACGCGGGATCGCCGCTGAAAAGGTCACATCCCGTTCATGGCTTCCGACGCCGCAATGGGGCGGCGCGCTCGGCCCAGCAACTCACGCGGCTCAACCGCGAGGAACGAGGCCAGGCCGAGGTGTATCCTCAGAGGTTGGGCCAGAGACCCGGCGTCGCGACTTCCAGCGAATGCCCGTCGGGGTCGCGAAAGTACAAACTGGTGCCGCGCCCGGGCCAGCTCACCCGGCTTTCGAGTGGCACGCCCTGATCGGCGAGGTGTTGCCGCCAGCGTTCGAGCTCCATCCACGGGACCGCGAAGCAAAGATGCTGCTGCCCGCGGGCATCGTGTGGCGGAATATCGCCGCCCGGCGCCGGCGACGGGGCGACCGAGCCGCCGCGACGGAACAGCAGCAGCACCTGACCGCCAGGCACGCCAAGGGCTCGCATGCGCTCGTCGGCGAGAAACGGCTCGAAGCCGAACAAGCGTTCATAGAACGCCTGCGCGACATCGAGGTCAGCGACGTAGAGGGACGTTTCCATGAAGCCCGCCACGCGCGGAATGGTCATCAGCGGCCGGCCGTCTGACCCGCGACGGAGCGCTCGAGGAACTTGAGCGTGGTGTCCGCGAGGTGGTCGTCGATCCACTGCGCCATCGACTGCTCCTCGCTCAAGGACTGCTTGAGGGCGGAGGTGGCGGCGCTGTGGCCTGTCGCTTCCGCCAGCGTAAGCAGCGATTTGTAGGCGGCGATTTCGAAGTGCTCGAAGGCGAAGTTCGCAAAACTGTTCTTGACCACCTCGTCGCCGGCCGGGACGTGCGCAAGGGCCGCCATGTTGCCCATGAACGACATCACCGTGTCCTTGACGGAGGAGTGACTGGTTCCGAGCGAACCGAGCAGCTCTTCGATGCGCCGCGCCTGCTCCTGAGATTCGGTGACGTGCTGGCGCATCCGCTCAACCATCTCCGGATAGTTCTCGAGCCGGCCGATCTGGCGTTCGAGCAGCTCGATCGCCTGGTTCTCGACCGCGTGCTGGTTGCGCAACCCGGTCGTGTAAATGTCCCGGGCGGTATCGGTGGCTCCGCTCATGGCAATCTCCTGTTGTCGACGGTTCACCAATCGCGCGGGCAAGGGGAGGGATGCATCCTCGCTCCGAATTGAGCGCCTTTGACAGGTTGCGAGCGCACGGTCGACACTGGCGTCTCCGAGCCGCTGGAGGGCCGCCGTGGCCGAGCTTCTCGTTTGCCTGCCCTTCGATCACGACAACGCGTCCTCGTTCATCTCACGCGGTTTGACGACACCCACCATGATCTCGCGCGGCGACTACGGCATCGTCGCGACCGAGCGCATCCTGGCGATGCTGCGGGCCGAGGCCATCCCGACCACCTGGTTCATCCCGGGCCACACGATCGAAAGCTATCCTTCCAGCGCGCGCGCCGTGCATGAGGCGGGGCACGAGATAGGCAACCATGGCTGGACCCACCGCATTCCCGCGACCCTTGGCCGCGACGGCGAGGAGCAGGAGCTGGTCCGGGGAAACGCCGCCATTCAGGCGCTGACCGGGCGGAAGCCGCGCGGCTATCGCTCGCCGTCATGGGACCTGTCGCCGCACAGCGTCGACCTGCTTCTCCATCACGGCATCCTCTACGATAGCAGCATGATGGGGCATGACTACTTGCCGTATCAGGCGCGCGGGAGCGATCGGATCACCCTGCTGGAGCCGATGGAATTCGGCGCGGACACCTCGCTGGTCGAGATGCCGATCAGCTGGTCGCTCGACGACCACCCGCATTTCGAGTTCATGCGCACCGAGCAGGCCATTCTTCAAGGCTTGCAGAACGCCCGCGCGGTATTCCAGAACTTCGCCGACGAGTTCGACTACATGCGCCGGACGGCGGAGTGGGGCATCCTGACCTACACGTTCCACCCGCACGTGGTCGGCCGTGGCTACCGGATGCTGGCCCTCGAGGGCTTGATCGACCGGCTGCGGGGCGGGGGCGCCCGATTCGTGACAATGGAGACGGCGGTCGAATGCTACCGGGGGCGTTATCCCGACGGGCTCAGCCTGCGGGGCCGCTAACCCGCTCGCTCCGGCGCGGCTTGCATCGCCGGCGGCGCTGTTTCAGAAGAAGCGGGTTTCGGAACCACACTGGGCCGCGCGCTCTCGGCCGCCGGAGACCCGCCTCGTATTATGCGACCCCGTCCGTTCATCAGCCGCCTCGACCGCTACATGTTCCACCAGTTGTTCTGGGCGCTCCTCGCCGTTACTGGCGGGCTTGCGGCCCTGATCTGGCTCACGCAATCGCTCCGGTTCGTGGAACTCGTGGTCAACCACGGGCTCTCGATCGGCGTCTTCATGGAGCTGACCGGACTGCTGATCCCGAGCTTCTTCGCCGTGATCTTGCCGATCACGACGTTTGTGGTGATCCAGTTCATCTATCAGCGACTCGGGGGCGACCGCGAATTGACCGTGATGCGCTCGGCCGGGCTTTCGCCGTTCGCGCTGTCGCGCGCGGGCCTCGCGGTCGCGGGTTTTTCCGTGGGGGCGTGCTTTCTGCTCAATCTCTGGATCGTGCCGGCGAGCTTGACGGCGTTTCGCGAGTTCCAATGGGAGATCCGCAACCGGATGGCGGCCTTCCTCTTGCAGGAAGGGGTGTTCACCTCCGTGTCCGACGCGCTCACGGTTTATGTTCGTTCGCGCGATCCGGACGGCACGCTGCACGGCATCCTGGTCGATGACGGGCGCCAGAAGAACAGTCACGCGACGATTCTCGCGCAAACCGGCCGGATCGTCGAAGGGGCGTCCGGACCGCGCGTGCTGCTGGAGGACGGCAGCCGTCAGCAGCTCGATCGGCAGACCGGGCGACTGAACATCCTGACCTTCGCCGAGAACGTGATCGATCTCGCGCAAGCCAGCAGCAAGGAAAACGAGCGGGTCCGGGACATGAGCGAGGTGCCGCTCAGCGAACTGCTGCACCCGAATCCCGACGTGTTGTCGAACCCCCGCGACGTCCCGAAATGGCGCGCCGAGGCGTTCAAGCGGCTGGCGACGCCGCTGACCGCCTGGTCTTTCGCGATGGTGGCACTGGTGTCCTCGCTTGCGGGACCGTTCCGCCGACATGGCAACGTCGTGCGGCCGCTGGCCGCCGTGCTGATCGTGGTCGGGCTGCTGGCGTTGGGGCTCGCCGTGGGGAACCTTGCCGCCCGCGACAACACCCTCATTCCGCTTATCTGGCTGGACGCGGCAGGCCCGGGGATCATCTGTAGTTGGATGCTTTTTGGCCCGCGGCTATGGCCGGAGCGCCGGCCAGCCTTGCCGCGACCGGCTTGAGCGGGACCGATGGGCGTCGCCGTCACGCTTTCGCTCTACGTTTCGCGGGCGTTCACGGCCGCGATGCTGGCAATGCTGGCCGCGTTGAGCGGGTTGGTCGCGTTGTTCGACTTCATCGAGCTGCTGCGCCGCTCGGCCACCAAGCCGGAAGCGACCTTCGGGCTGGTCACGGAGATCGCGGCGCTCCGGCTGCCGTTCATCACCATGCAGATCCTGCCCTTCGCGGTCCTGCTCGGAGGCATCCTGGCGTTCTGGCGCCTCACCCGCTCGTCCGAGCTGATCGTGGCGCGCGCCGCCGGAATCTCCGCCTGGGGTTTCCTGGCCGGGCCGGTGCTTTGCGCTTTGCTCGCCGGCGCCTTCGCGACCGCGGCGATCAGCCCGCTTTCCTCCGTGATGCTAAGACGCGCCGAACTGCTGGATGACGTATATCTCAAGACCGGCGGCGGCCCGCTCGCGCTGAGCGGCGGCCAGCTCTGGATGCGGCAGTCCGATAACGGGCTGGTCCCAGGCGGCGTCGCCATCTTTCACGCGTTCGGCGTGCGCCTGGAGGGGCGCAAGCTTACCGGCTCGGACGTGAGCGTGTTCCGTCTCGACAGCGCGGATCGCCTGCTTTTCCGCATCGAAGCGACGCGCGCGACCCTGGCCGCGCGCACGTGGACGCTCGAGAACGCGCGCGCAGTTCAACCGGGCCGGCTGCCCGAGGCTCCCCACACCGTCACCCTACCGACCGACCTCACGGTCACGCGCGTGCAGGACAGCTTCGCTTCGCCCGACACGCTGTCGGTTTGGGTGCTGCCGGACTTCATCGCGCTGCTCAACCGCTCGGGGTTTTCCTCGCTGCGGCACCGGCTGCACTACCAGGCGCTGCTGGCGCTGCCGCTGCTCGCCGGCGTGATGGCCCTGGTATCCGCCGGGTTCTCGATGCGCACCTCCCGTCGCGGTGGCGTGTCGCGAATGCTCGGCAGCGGCGTGGCGGCCGGGTTCGCGCTGTTCATGATTTCCAAGCTCGCCGAGGAGTTCGGCCAATCCGGCGTGCTTCCCGTGGAGCTTGCCGCCTGGGCGCCGGCCGGGGCAGGCCTGATGCTGGCGATCGCGCTTCTGCTGCACGTCGAAAACGGCTGATGCGCGGGTGGGCGCAAGTCGCGATCGCGTTGCTGATTGCCGCCCTGTCCGGGCCTGCCCATGCGCAGTTCAGCCAGCTCAAGACCGCGGGTCACACCAGTCCAGTCAGCCGCGACCAGCCGGTTACGTTCACTGCCGATGAGGTGGACTACGACCGGGACAAGGCGGTCGTCACCGCGACCGGCCATGTGGAGGCTTGGCAAAACGACCATGTCGTCCGAGCAGACAAGATAACGTTCGACCGCAACACGAACATCGCCGCCGCGTCCGGCAATGTCGTGCTGCTGGAGCCCGACGGGCAGGTGCTGTTCACCGACTATGCCGAACTGTCCGAAGGCATGCGGAACGCGGTGCTCCGCGGGATGCGCGGGATCCTGGCGGGCAACGGGCGGCTGGCCGCCAACGGCGCGCGCCGCTTCGAGGGCAAGCTCAACGAGCTTAGCAAGGTGGTCTATTCCACCTGCAATCTCTGCAAGCAGGACCCGACCCGTCCGCCGCTGTGGCAGATCCGCGCGCTGGACGCCGTGCAAGACCTCGAGCACAAGCGCATCGAGTATCAAGACGCGACGGTGCAGTTCGACGGTGTGCCGGTCGCCTACTTCCCATATTTCTCCCACCCGGACCCGTCGGTGAAGCGGCAGTCGGGGCTGTTGGTCCCCTCCATCGGAACCTCGACGTATATCGGCGCCTTCATCAGCCAGCCCTATTACATCGTGCTGGACGACCAGTCAGACACGACCATCACCCCCATGCTGACCACGCGGGGCGGCCCTGAGATCGATCTATCGTATCGGCGCCGGTTCAACGACGGTCGACTCGACGTCGACACGTCGGCCGGCTACTTCCAGAACGCCTTGCAGGGCACCATCCTGGCGCGCGGAACCTTCAACTACGACGAGACCTGGCGGTACGGCTTCGACGTGGAGCGTGCTTCCTCGGGGAACTACGTGGAGGACTTCCGCCTCGGCAACGTTCTCACCAACGCCTTCGTGCTGACCAGCCAAGCATACATCGAGGGCTTCGGCGAAGGCTCCTATACCCGGCTGGACGGGCGCGCCTACCAAGGACTGATTAACACCATCGTCGACGCCAATCTGCCCTATGTGCTGCCTCGCTACCAATACAGCTATTTCGGCCTTCCCGACGAGTGGGGCGGGCGATGGCAAGTCGATGTCGGTGCCTTCAACGTGCTGCGCATGGTCGGCACCAACACGCAGCGTGCCAATCTGATAACCGATTACAGCCGTCCCTTCGTTGGGCCGCTGGGTGATCTCTGGAAGCTCACGTTCCATGGCGTCGCGGCGGCGTACAACGCAAGCGGTTTCGACCAGCAGCCCAACTACGGGACGGTGAGCACCGTTTCCACCGCGCGCGCCCTGCCGCAGGCGGCGCTGGAGGTGCGCTGGCCGTTCATGCGCGACGGCGGCGACTGGGGCAGCCAGATCATCGAGCCGATCGCCCAGGTGATCGTCGCGCCACAGATCGGCAACAGGCAGTTCGACCAGATCCCGAACGAGGACAGCCTCGACCTCGAATTCACCGACCAGAATTTGTTCGCGTTCAACCGCTTCTCCGGGATCGATCGCCTGGAAGGCGGGGACCGCGCCAATCTGGGGCTGCACGGCGCCTGGTATTTGAACGGGACGAGCCTCGATACCCTGATTGGCCAGTCCTATCAGCCCGCGCCCGACAACAATTTCGCGGAAGTCACCGGGCTGCACGACACCATTTCCGACATCGTCGGCCGCGCCCGGTTCGCGCCCACCGACTGGCTTGACTTCACCTACCGCACCCGCATCGATCATCGGAACGGCGACACGCGCATGGCGGACGCGCTCGCCACGGTGGGCGGCGCGAAATTGCGGGTGACCGCGGGCTATCTCTACACCACCTACAACCCTTATAATTACTATGACCAGCCGCCGCCGCCGCCCGTGGCGACGGGCTTTTACATCCCTCGCAATGAGATCACCCTTGGCGTGAACGGCGCGCGCGGCCATTACCGGCTGGGCGTTTTTGGCCAGCGGGACCTGGCCACCAACCAGATGATTGCCATAGGAGCGGATGGCGCCTACGAGGACGAGTGTTTCATCTTCGACATTCGCTTCAATCGTCGCTACACGTCGTTCAACGGGGACACCGGCGCGACGACGATCTTGTTTCAGCTGACCTTCAAGACCATCGGCCAGTTCGGCTTTCGCGCGATGTGAGGAACACCGGAGCGTTCATGGTCCACAAAACCGCTTTCAGCCTGGCCCGGTGCGCGGCCCTGGCGCTGGCTTCGGCGGTCGCGGCCGCGCCTAGTCATGCGGCGCCGACTGCCGCCAGGCCCGTGCAGCCCGCTCCGGCGGCGGCGCCCGAGGCGGGCATCGTCGCGATCGTCAACGGCGATGTCATCAGCAACGGCGATGTAAGCAGCCGGGGGCGGCTGTTCGCGCTCTCGACCGGGATGGGGATTTCCCCGGAGGTCATCGATCGACTGCGGCCGCAAATCACGCGCCAGCTGATCGACGAACGTTTGCGCCTCCAGGAGGTGCAGCGGCGGCGCATCGTGGTCTCCGACAAGCAGATTGCCGATGCCATTCACGACATTGAGAGCCGCAACGGGATGGCCCCCGGCGCGCTCGAGGCGAAGCTGAAGAACGACGGCGCCGGATTGCGGACCCTGGTCGATCAGATACGCGTTCAGCTCGGCTGGACGCGCGTGCTCCGCGAGCAGCTCGGCGAGAACGCTTCGATCAAGCCGTCGGAAATCGCCGACGAGCAGAAGCTGGTCGAGCAGCAGATCGGACGGCCCGAATACCGGGTCGCGGAAATCTTCATTCCCGTGGAGAACCCGGCGAATACCGCGGATGCCCGGAAATTCGCGGAGATCGTCATCGGCGAGCTGCGCGCGGGCGCGCAATTCGCGGTCGCGGCGGCGCAGTTCAGTCAAAGCCAGACGGCGCTGGAGGGCGGCGATCTCGGCTGGGTGCAGCCGAACCAGCTCGATCCGGAGGTGGCGCGGGTGGTGGCCGAGATGCCCGAAGGCGCGATCAGCAATCCATTGGCCGTGCCGGGCGGCTACTCGATCGTTACGCTGCGCGCCAAACGGCTGATCGGGCGCGACATCGGCACCATGGTGTCTTTGCGACAGGTGTTCCTGCCGTTCACGGCGCCGCTCAACCCGCAAGCGCCGACCGACCAGCAGAAGCAAACTCTGGAAAAAGCCAAGCGCCTCAGCGCGAGCATCCATAGCTGCGATGCGATGGAGGCGGCCAACAAGGCCAACCCGGCTCGCCCGGCCGACCCCGGGCAGCTTCGCCTTGAAAGCATCAACCCGCCCGGGTTCCGCCAGTTGCTCGCGAGCTTGCCGCCCGACCGCGCCAGCCAGCCGCTCGTGGCGCAGGACGGCATCGCGGTGGTCATTGTTTGCTCCCGCGAGCAGCGAAACACGGCCGAGATCAACCACGACGAGATCGGCAACCGTTTGCTGTCCGGACGCGTGGAGAACATATCGCGCCAGCTACAGCGCGACCTCCGCCGGCGCGCGATCATCGACGTGCGCGGGGGCCAGAAGGTGGCGGGAGGCGAAGGCTGACGCGCTGAACAGCGAAGCCTTCCCGCCGCTTCGGGACGTCATCGCCCGGCACGGGCTCGGCGCGCGCCGAGCGTTCGGTCAGCATTTTATGTTAGATGCCAACCTTACGGCCCGGATCGTGCGGCAGGCCGGGCCGCTGGCCGGC
>CAXUIE010000051.1:0-14608 GCA_964250825.1 uncultured Acidisphaera sp.
AAAAGCCACCCCCTCCCCCCCCCCCCGTATTTGGCCGCGGCGGGCGGCGTCCACCCCCCCCCCGGGGGGGCCCCGGGGGGCCCGGCGCCGCCGACCACGGGCAGCGGAGTGGCAGCGAACAGGAAGGCGGTGGCGCCAACCTCGCCGAGCGGACGCAGCACGAGCCCTTCGAGCAGCGGCACGCCGTAGTCGCGGATCAGGCGCTGATGCACCGGGAACACCGTGCCGGGAGGAAACGGCAGCGTCTCGATTGCGAAGTTGTCCGCACCCACCATGGCGACGCCGCTCTTGGCCAGCCACAGCGCGGCCTCGACGTCGATGCCGGGCTCGCGGTTGAAGTCGACCGGGCCTCGGGCATCCTGGCTTTCCAGCCAGCCTGTGCGGATCAGCACGGCGTCGCCCGGTTGGAGCGTCAGGTTCGCCCGCTCGGCCGCCTCGGCCAGTTCCGGCTGGCCGATGAAGTCGCCCGGCGCGGCCGGCGCGCCCCGCAGGCGGACGATATCCAGCAGCACGCCGCGCGTGACCAGGGGCGGCATCTTGTCGATGCCGCAGCGGAGCGCCCCTGTCGTGCTCCGCACGGTGTCGCCGGGAAAGCCATTGTAGAGGCAGTCCTCGCACCACGCGTGGCACAGCGCGTCCATGTGCGTGCCGAGATGCATCGGCATCACCACCGTATCCTCGGCGAACTGGAACCCGCCCGGCCGCTTGGCGCCCGCCGCGTAGTCGCCGCCGTCACGTCCCATGAAGTGCAAGGCGCCGGCGCGGTGACCGGGCACGGGATTGCGGCCCGAAATCGGTTGGGCGAGGCTGAGCACCCGCCCGGTGCGCACGAGCGAAGCCGCCACCCGCACTTGCTCGGGGCCGATGAGGTTGGGAGCACCGACCTCATCCTCCGCACCCCAACGGCCCCAGGCCTCCTGCGCCACGCCTCAGCTTCCGACCGTAGGCAAGCGCGCGGCCGCCGACTTCAACTCCCGGCGCATCAGCTTCCCGGTGGCGGTGGCGGGCAGCGCCGAGACAATCTCGAAGCGATCCGGAACCTTGTAGCCGGACGCGATGCGGCGGCAATGCGCGAGCAGATCCTCGACCGTCGGATGCGCGTCGTCCTTCGGCAGCACGAACGCGACGATCTGCTCATCCTGCGCGGTCTGCACGCCGACGACGCCGGCGAGCGCGACAGCGGGATGCTGCATCAGCACGTCCTCAACTTCGGCCGGGGAGACGTTGATGCCGGCGCGCTTGATCATCTCGTTGGCACGGCCATGAAACACGAACTCGCCGCGCTCGGTGAGCTCGCCCATGTCGCCGCTGCGAAACCAGCCGTCCGGGCTGAAGCCGGAGGCGTTGTGAGGCGCGCTTGATCCAGTGTAGCCACGCATCACGTACGGGCCGCTCACCTCGGCGAGCCCGGGCTCGCCCGGCCCGCGCACCATGCCCGACTCGGGGTCGATGATGCGCAGCCGGACGCCGGGCAGGGGCGGCCCCTGACAGTTTGCCCGGCGTTCGAGCGGCCAGTCGTGCGGTGTCACGCAGCAATTGCCGCCGGACTCGCTCGATCCATAGATATTGCATATCTCGTGGATGCCGAGCACCTTGGCGGCCTTCACCACGTCCTGCGGGCTGCCGATCGTCAGTCCTGTACGGAGCGAGCGGGTGCGTTCGGGACGAAAGTTCGGATGACGCGCGATCGCGTCCGTGATGCCCGGCAAAGTGTAAATGGCGGTGCAGCCGTGTTGTTCGATCAAATCGAGCGCCTCACCGGGCTCGAAGCGGCCTTGCAGCACCAGGGTCGCGCCATGCGTGAAGGTGGCCGGCATGGCGTTGATGCCGCCGTAGGTCCAGAACAGCGGCGGCGCCACCAGCACCTTGTCGTTGGGGCCGAGGCCCTGGCGCTCGCCGATGTTGAAGCTGTTCTCGATGATGAGGTAGTGCGCGAGCGGGATCGCCTTCGGCTTGCTGGTCGAACCCGAGGTGTAGAGGATCATCGCGTCGTCGCCCGCGCTCGCCCCGTCGCCGGGCGCCAGCGCTGGCATCGGCGGGCACGCATCGCGCGTCCGCGCGTAGTCGGGAAATCCGTGCGCGTCGCCGTCGAGCAGCAGCACGGCGCGCAGGGATGGGAAACGCGCGGAGCGCCGCTCCGGCCCGCCCGCCGTCGTCTCCGGGAGCAGGTCGCGCAGCGCCGCCGCATAGTCCTCGCGCGCGAAGGATGGCAGCGAGACGAGGACGCGAATGTCCGAATCGCCGAGCAGGAACTCGAGTTCGGGGCGCGTCGACCATGTGCTGAACGGCACCACGACCGCGCCCAGCAGCCACGCGCCGAACGCGACTTCCAGCCATTCCGTGCGATTGTTGACGAGCATTCCCACGCGATCGCCGCGCCCGATGTCCCGCTCCCGGAGCACGGACGCCGCTTGACGGGCGCGCGCGAGGAGCTCGGCATAAGTCAGCGACCGCGCAGCCGACACGACCGCGAAGCCCGTAGCGCGCCTCGCCGCCTGCTCGTCTAGCAGGTCAAACAGGGTTCGGCTGTAGGGCGGCTGCATTGCGACTCAGCCCCGCCGCGCGCCGCTCGCGCGCCAGCACGACCTTGCCGCAAAAACCGCCGCGTCGCTCATACGCGCTTCCCTCCCGAGTTCGATTCCGGCGCTTCGGTCGTTGGCTGACGCGGAGCATCGATCGTATTGGGCTAGAACGCAATTTCACGACTGCGCGCGCACGGCCCGCTTCGTTCAAGAACACCGCGCCGCGAGGGCCGTATATTGCGGGCGTTGCCGCATTGGTTGTAAACGTGACCGACTGCCTGCATCAATCGCGCAAGCTCAGGTCGGTCGGACGGGAGGACGCGAGCAAAATGCCGGAAACCTCGGCGCCGCGATCGCCCGAACCGCGCAAGTTCGTCGTGGGCAAACCGTCCGACGTGCCGGAAGGTGGTTGCCTACTCGTGCGAGCCGGCAACCGGGAGATTGGCGTCTATCGCGTGAATGGACGGTTCTACGCCATGCTCAATCGGTGCCCGCATCTCGGCGGCCCGCTTTGCGCGGGCCAGGGCGTAACCGAAATCTACGCGCCCGCCCCAGGCGACGTGCGCGGCAATAGCGAACGGGCGTTCGTCGCGTGTCCCTGGCACAATTGGGAGTTCGACCTCAGGACGGGCCAGTCCTACTGGAACCCGACCCTGCGCGCCCGGCCGGTTCCGGTAGGCGTCGAGGCGGGTGCGGCGGTGACCGCGGCGATCGAAAGCGGCGAAGCGGGGCGCGTCGCTGGACCCTACTCCGCCGAGACGGTGCCGGTGTCGGTGAAGGACGATTACGTCGTGTTGAGCCTTCGGCCAGCGCCCGGAGCTACCCGCCGGGCCGAGGAGACGGCCGGATGACGACCGCCCTGCTCGAAGACAAGTCGCGGGAAGAGCTTTGGTCCGGCCCGGTGATCGATTGCGACGTTCACGCGGTCGTGCCGTCGCTTGAGGCGCTGTTTCCTTACCAGGCGCAGGTTTGGGTCGACGCGGCCCGGGAACGCGGGTTTCGGGGGCCGGCCGGGCTGTCGCTGACCTATCCGCCCGCGCTGCCGACCACCGCGCGCCCCGAGTGGCGCCCCGCGGACGGCGGCGTTCCCGCGTCCGATCTCGCGCAGTTGCGCGCGCACATTCTCGATCCGTGGCGCGTCGATCGCGCCATCCTCAATTGCTACTACGCGATCGACAGCCTGCGGCACCCGGATTGGGCTATCGCACTCGCGCGTTCCGTGAACGACTGGCTGATCGACGAATGGCTTGACAAGGAGCCCCGCTTGGCGGCCTCCGTCGTCATCCCGGCCCGCGACCCGGCCGCGGCGGCGGCGGAGATCGACCGGGTCGGCACCCATCCGAGCTTCGTGCAGGTGCTGCTGCCGGTTCGCTCCGAGCGGCTCTACGGGCAGCGCGTGTTCTGGCCGTTGTTCGAGGCGATCGAGCGCAACGGGCTGGTCGCCGGGCTGCATTGGGGCGGGCTCGCCGAACACGGCCCGACGCCGACGGGGTTTGCCTCTTGGTACGTCGAGGAGTACGCGGAGGAGCCGCAGGTTTTCGCCGCCCAGCTCACGAGCATGATCGTCGAAGGCTTGTTCCAGAAGTTCCCCGGCCTCCGCGTATCACTGCTGGAAAGCGGCTTCACCTGGCTTCCGACCTGGGCGTGGAACCTGAACAAGAAGTGGAAAGGCTTGCGGCGCGAGTTCCCATGGGTGGACCGGCTGCCGTCCGAGATCATCCGCGACCATTTCCGCTTCTCGATCGCCCCGGCCGACATGGGGCCGCCCGAGCAGATGCGGCGCATCCTGGACTGGCTCGCAACCGACGACATTTTGATGCACGCAAGCGACTATCCGCACTTGCACACGGACGATATCGGGGCGCTGCTCGACCTCATGCCGCCCGCCATGCGCGTCGATGTGATGGCCGAAACCGCCCGGCGCTGGTATCGGTTGTGACGGGACAGAGAGGGTCGCGGGCATGAACGCAATCACGGCGCTGAAAACCCCGGTCGCGGCCGAGAAGCTCCCGATCATCGACGCCGACTTCCACCCGATGCCGGTTCCGTCCGATCCGCAGATTGCCGAGCACATGTCGGAGCGCTGGCGCAGCTACGTCGCCCGCTACGGCATCGGCCACAACTACTCCGGCCTTTATGCGCCGTCGCAGCGCGAGTTCACGCACCGGCTGGATGCGCTCAAGAACAATCGCGTCGGCATCGATCCGGCGTGGGCGCGCGAGCAGGTGCTGGACGCGTTCGACATGAGTGCGGCGGTGCTTACCTGCCCGCAATCCTACATCCTGAACTCGGGCGTCAACATGCCAGAGGATTTGTCGCGCGAGCTGGCATTCGCGTTCAACAACGCGCTCGCCTACACCTGGATGGCTGCCGACCCGCGCTATCACGCGGCCATCGTGGTGCCGCGCGACATGCCGAAGGTCGTGGACGAGATCCGGCGCTGCAAGGAAGGCGAGTTCGGCGCGCGCTTCGTCTCCGTGCTGATGTCGCCGGCGGGGCAGGAGCCGCCCGGGCGGCAGCGCTACTGGGACATCTTCGAGGCCTGCACCCATTACGACATCCCGGTGACCTTCCACGTGCCGGGGATGGGCCGGCAGATCACCGGAGCGGGCAACACGAATTTTTACGGCGAAATGCACATGAACTTCGCATCCCTGCCGATGACATTGCTGCCAAGCCTCATCTTCGAGGGCGCGTTCGACCGCTTCCCGACCCTCAAGGTCGCGTTGATCGAGCTCGGCTGGTCGTGGGCGGTGCCGTATTCGTGGCGGCTGGATTCCTCGTGGGTGAAGCTGCGCGACGAGGTGCCGCACCTCCAGCGCAAGCCATCGGAGTATCTGCGCGACCATGTATGGTTCACCACGCAGCCGATCGAGGAGCCGGAGCGGGCAAAGGACACCGAGTCGGTCTACCAGATGTTCGAGGAGGCCGGGTTCGGCGAGCACTTGATGTACTCGTCGGACTATCCGCACTGGGATTTCGATTCGCCCTACCGGTCCGTGCCGGTCACGTTCCCGATCGAGCGCCGCCGCCGGATGCTTGGCCAGAACGCGAGCAAGCTGTTCAAGATCGCGCTGAACCCGAACGCGGGCATCCCCGCCACTGCAACGGGGATCTGATCAGGCCGGGACGAGTGGGCAGCCGAACAGGGCCGGAGGCGGATACGCGCTCGGGCTCGGGCTCGTGCTGACCAAATCGTAGACGTCCCCCTTTTGCGTTGCCTTGGCGGGCTTCACTGCTTGCCTATCAGCGCGGTCGTCGTCGTCGTCGCCATGAGAAAGATGCGCTTGCGCTCGCGCGCGATCTGCTGGATCGCCAGCCCGGACGACGATCCGCCGCCGTCGGCGAGGACCTCGACGCCTGGTCGTCGATCCAATCCCGTGCTTGCGCGCTCGCGAGGTCGGCCTTGTTCTGGTCATCCGTTTGCAGGACCTGCACGGGCCGGCCGAGCAGGCTACCGCCGAAGTTCGCCACGGCCATCTCCGCCGCCACGCGGCTGCCAGGGCCGCCGATGTCGCGATACGGCCCGCCCACGTCGCCAAAAGCCCGATCTTGACCGGCGCGAGGTGGTTTGCGCGCGGATGATCGACAGCCGCGCGAGCGCCAGCCCGGCGGCTGCGATCGTCAGTCCGCGCGTGACGGCCACGGCCGCCCCGGCTCAGTCCGGTTGTTCGGCGAACTCGAAGCCCATGGCGCGGGTGTGATAGAAAAGCCCACCATCCTGCACGATCAGGAACATCGCTTGCTGGTTGCCGCCATTGTGGTGCGAGTGGACGCTGACCGGTGGCGTGATCGCGGTCGCCCACGGCGCCCAGTCCTTCCGCTTGCCGTCCATGATGGAATAGCAGCGGTCGCCCTTGATGATGAGGCTGACGGCGACGGCGTTGTGCCGATGCGGGCGTTGCGTGACACCGCCGGGAAGCGAGTTCATCGCCAGCGTCAACGTGGGCAGGATGTTGCGCGTTGCTTCCTGGCGTTCGGAGGAGAAGATCAGCGCCGAGCCGGCGATCCCCTCGTCCCGCCCGACCTGGTAGATGAGCTCGATCTGCCGCTCGATCTCGTCGGCCGTGAAATGCACCACGTCGGTCGGCGCTTGGCCGGGGGCAGGTGGGCGAAGGTTCTCGAACGCGAGCTGCGGCTCATTGGTGACGATCCACAACACCGCATCCGCGTCATCGGCGCGCCAGGTGTAGGGAATGCCGCCCGGCAATACGATGACGTCGCCCTCGTTCCACGCTACGCTCGCGTCGACGCTCTCCAAGGTGCCGCGCCCGGCGATGACGTAGCAGAATACCCCGCTGGCCGCGAAGTTCGCGTCGAGTGTTTCGCCCGCCCGGATGCGCGCGTAGCGGATTAGCACAAGCGGCGTCGTGGCCGGGAACGCGCAATCGAGCAGATCGGAGATGTCGCACGGGACGAAACCGGTCGGGGTGGCCGGGTCGAGCGCCCGGCGCGGCTCGTCGGTGAAGATGTGGTCGGGAACCGGCGGCAGCTGCACGTTGAAGGCGTTGCCGGTATTGAAGAATCGGCCGCGCGCCTGCGCCGGCGTTATGGGCGAACGGGGCGCCTGGGCCGGCATGTCGGCAATGGAGGCCGGATGCGTTGCCTCGGACATCGATCTCTCCGTGCGAGAGGTGACGTTTTCCTCGGGACGACGTATCCGGGCCGTCCATGGGGCGCACCGTATTGCTGGGTTGGCGGGGTGGTCAAGGAACCGAGGGCAATGAGCGCGGTGGTGACGGGTGCGGGAGGACTGGTCGGCACGGAAGCCGTGCGGCTGCCTGCATGACATCATGCCGATTTCCAAGCGCCGAAGTCGCTGGAACCGATCGGCGACATGTCGCAGATCGCGCATCGGCTAGACACGTCGATGCCGCTCGGCCCGAGATCCCGCCCTCCAGCGGCAACGCGGCCTGCCGCCCCTTGTTGGTGGCGAAGCCGGGGTCGGCGGCGAGGTCGGGCCGGCCGATCACCTCGAAGAACTGCCGCCAATGGCCATCGGTGGGGTACCAGGCACAGGAACCCGTCCCGCGTGGCATAGGGCCGGCGCATCGCCTGACGCATCGGGTCGTAACCCATGTTGCCGATCCTTGGCTCGAACACCGCGCCGCCGAGATGCTCCTGCGCGGTGAACGCGACGAGCGTCTCCAGCATCGGCACGCTGACCGCCTGTGCCTGTCCGGTGCGTTCGCGGTGCAGCAGCGCGAGCACCACGGCATAGGCGGCGTGCACGCCGGTGATCTTGTCGGCGATGATCGAGGGCACGTAGCGCGGCTCGCAGCCGACCACGGTCTGCAGCATCGCCAGTCCCGACAGCGCCTGGATGATGTCGTCGTAGGCCGGCTTGCAGCCGTATGGGCCGTCGTCGCTGAACCCTTTCACATGGCAGCAGATCAGCCGCGGGTTGGCCACCGCCAGCGTCTCCGGCGCCAGCCCGATGCGCGCGGCCGCCTTGCTCGGATCGAGTGCAGCAGCACGTCGCTGTTCGCCGCCAGCCGGTGCAGCGCCGCCCGGCGTCGGCCGTCTTGAGACCGAGCACGACGTTGCGCTTGTTGCGGTTGTTGGAGAGGAACAGCGCTCCCATGCCCTCCGCACGACGCGGTCCGATCAGGCGGGTGACGTCGCCCGCCGGCTCCTCCACCTTGATGACGTCGGCCCCCATGTCGCCGAGATACTGCCCGGCCATCGGTCCCAGGATCACGGTCGAGAGGTCGAGGACCGTGTAGCCGTGCAGCGGCCCCATCTCAGCGTGCCCGCTTGGTGTTTTCGGGCAGCATGGAGCGGGCGATGATCCCCTTCATGGTCTCCACGCTGCCGCCGCCGATGCGGCCCACGCGGGCGGCTGACGCCGCGCGCGCCGGCTTTGGGGTCGGTCTTGCAGGCAAGCAGCAGCAGGTCGGCGCTGTGCCCGGCGCTGATGAACACTTTCTGGCCGTTGATGACGTATTCATCGCCCTCGCGCCGCACGTTGGTGCGCATCGCCGCCACGTCGCTGCCGCCGGAGGGCTCGCTCATGCCGAGCGCCACGACTACCTCGCCGATCGCCATCGGCGGCAGCCAGCGACGCTTCTGCGCCTCGGTGCCGTAGCGCACGAGGTAGGGTGCGACGATTTCGGAATGCAGGTAAAAAGTCGGTCCGGTGGCGTTGGCGCGCGCCATCTCCTCAATCATGATGGCGCCGAACAGAAAATCGCCGTCGGCGCCGCCATATTCTTCCGGCACGCCGGTGCAAAGTAGCCCGGCCTCACCGGCCGTTCGCCACAGCGAGCGCGGCACCATGCCGGCCTTTTCCCACCCGGCGTGATAGGGCGTGATCTCGGCGGCGATGAAGCGGCGAACCTGGTCGCGAAACAGCTCGTGCTCGGCCGAGAACAGGGTGCGCGGGATCATGCGGCGGCCAGCGCCGCCAGACGCTCCATGCTGGCGATGTATTCCGACTGCAGTTGATCCATCACGTCGCGCACCGAGGTTTCGGCGGCCATCGTGCCGACCACCTGCCCGGCCGGGATGGAGCAGAGGTCGGCGCGCCCGGCTCGCACCACGCGCGCGTGCGCCTCGTTGTAGAGGACGCCCTGCAGCGGTGGCAGCAGGTAGGCCGGCACCCCCGGCTGCTCCCAGGCTTCCGAGAGCCGGCTCTTGGTCATCCGCACCGGCTTGCCGGTACGCACGCGACGGCGAACGGCGTCCTCGGTGCGCGTATCGAACAGCTTCTGTTTCTCGAACGGCGTCAGCTCGCTCTCCCGCGTGCCGAGCCAGATGGTGCCGCACCAGACGCCCTGCGCGCCGAGCGCCAGGGCCGCCGCGATCTGGCTCCCGCGCGAGATGCCGCCGGCGGCCAGCACCGGCACGACGGACGGGCAGGCATCGATCACTTGCGGCACCAGCACCATCGTGGAAATCTCGCCGGTGTGCCCGCCCGCTTCCGTGCCTTGCGCGATGAGCATCTGCACGCCGGCCTTGAGCTGACGGACGGCGTGGGCGGGTTTGCCGCAAAGCGCGCCCAGCAGGATATCGCGCTGGCGTAGCTCGGACACGATGTCTTCCGGCGGCGCACCCAGCGCGCTCCCCAGCAGCTTCACCCCCGGATGCCGCAGCACCACTTGCACCAGTTGCCGCGCCCCCTCCGGCGTCATCGCCCCGCGCCCCTCGACGATTTCCTTATGCACCCGGGCACGCTCGTCCGGCGGCAGGTCAGGCACGCCTTCCGCCTCAAGCAAGCGCGCCATGAATGCCTGGTGCGTCTCGGGGATCAGCAAGGCGCGATCGCCCGACGGCCCCTCCGCCTCGCGATCGTACTTGGTCGGGATGATCACATCGACGCCGTACGGCCGACCCTCGACATGCGCGTCGATCCAACGCAGCTGGGTCTCCAGCTGCGCGGGGGAGAACGTGCCGGCTCCGAGTACCCCGAAGCCGCCGGCCTTGGTCACCTCCACCACCACGTCGCGGCAATGCGAGAAGGCGAAGATGGGAACATCGCAGCCCAGTTGCTCGGCGATTTGCGTCCGCAAAATGAAACCTCCCGGCGGCGGTTCAGGTTGGGATCATCTTGCAGCCGCCCTGGCTCAGCGGCACGTATAGCCGGTCGTTGGTAGCACGCTGAGGATGCTACAATAGTCCCGGTCGATCGATCCGACGGTGACTTTACCAACCAGATCGGCATAGGGGCCGTTCAGGTCGGTGAGACAACCGAGCCGGATCGCCGCCTCGGAAGCTCAGCCTTGTTTGAGGACCGGCGTGGGCAGCGCGACGAGACCGGCCCCGGCCAGCGCGGAGCGCCGGGTGATTGTTCCTTGCATCGTGCGTCTCCTTCGGACGGTTCTAGCCCCGCAAACCATCTTGCACAACGAAGCCGGCGAAATGCGGACGCCGCATGTGACGCGAGCCGAAACATGACCGGGTTCGATTTGTTTCAATTGACTCTAGTTGGTCGACGATGTGCGTCCAACTCCGTTATCGCCTGACCTTGGCGAAGCGGAGAGGCGGCCTGCGCGTATCACCAGAGCGGCGCTGGCCGGAGATCGCGAGGGGCGAGGGGCCGAGGAAGTAGGCGGCCAAGACCGTGATGAGTGCCGCGACGGTAGAAGCCACTGCCAGGGTTGTAAAATGCGACGGCGGCGACGACCCGCAGAAAAGAACAGCAAGTAGGGATAGCTGGAGCCGGTCCCAAAAAGGCCGAGCCGCAGACTGGAGCCAGAATCAATCCCGCTTCGCCTCGGCCCAGGAGAGGTGACGTCTCCGAGCAGGCGCTCACCCACCGCGCTTTCGGTAGTCGAGCGGGGGGATGGGATGCGTCGCAGGCTGGGCAAGGCAACCTCGTCGAGGGCCTGATCGGGGCGAAGGTTGGCGTCAATGCGACCTTGGATCGGATCACCGCCCTGCTCGATTGGCCGGCGCTGGAAGGGGTGCTGGTTGAGGTCTACACGGCGCCGATGGGTTGGCCGTCCTTCCCTGTCGGGCTGTTGCCGCGGGCGCTGCTGCTGCAAGCCTTGCACGGCCTGTCCGACCCGGCCGCCGAGGCGGCGCTCGCCGATCGGCTGAGCTTCCGGCGCTTTCTCCGCGTCGGCCTCGATGAGCCGACACCCGACCCCTCGACCTTGTGGCGCTTCCGCGAGGCGCTGGCGCGCCGCCAACTCGACCAGGCGCTGTTTGCCGCCTTGAGCCCGGCTCAAATCAGAACCGCCCCCAATAACCGCATTGTGCGAAGGGTCTCCGTAAATCTTCGCTCGCGGCATCAGATCCAGGCTATCGTGACAGAAGTATATACAGGTGGTGTTTCACGTGGAACACAGGTCAGAAAACGCCCGGCTTGAACAGTTTGTCAATTTGCTGCTTCGATGGAATGCGACGATCAACCTGATTGCCCGACGTGATGAAGGCTACGTTTGGGACCGGCACGTCGCTGATTCGCTCCAGTTGCGGGACTTCGTCGGGCCAAACGTAAGCCGAGCTATCGACCTCGGGAGTGGAGCTGGATTCCCCGGGCTTGTCCTGGCGATCGCAACTGGGATCCTGTGGGAGTTGGTGGAAGCGGATGTTCGCAAAGCGACCTTCTTGCGAGAAGCCGCGCGAGTGACCGCGGCCCCGGTCCGCGTTCACGCGATCCGTGCCGAGGAACTCACCATCGCCCCGAGCGAGTTGGTGACCGCTCGGGGGTTCGCGCCGTTGGCCGACTTGCTGCCCGTTTGCTACCCGCTCCTGGCGCCCGGGGCTTTGTGCGTCTTTCCGAGAGGCCATGACGGCACGCGGGAGTTGACGGCGACGGCTCGCGAATGGCAGATGCGGGCGAGGCAAGTAGCCAGTAAAACAAATCCGACATCGACCATCCTTCTCCTGAGCGAGATCAAACCTGCAGGATCTCCATCCACCATCCGTCGCGATCACTCGATCCTGCGTCATCGCGATCGCAAATCAGAAAGGCGGGGTCGGCAAAACGACAACGACGGTCAACCTGGCCTCGGCAGCGGCGGCGCTCGGCTGCCCGGTGGTCGTCATTGATCTTGACCCGCAAGGGAACAGCTCAACGAGCCTTGGCGTTCAGGGCTCTCGCAAGGGCAGCTACGCTTTAATCGCGCAAGCCACCCCCGCCGACGACGTTGTCCGGCCGACAGCGGTCCGCGGCCTGGATCTTATTTCAGCCGAGCCGGATCTCGCCGGAGCCGAGATCGAGCTGGCCTCATTGAATCGGCGGGAGAACAGGCTGCGGGAAGCGCTCGGCGGTCGGCGACGAGGGGAAGCCCCGTACGCTCTGACCTTGATTGATTGCCCCCCCAGCCTTGGGCTCCTCACCATCAACGCTCTCGTTGCCGCCGACGCGGTCCTGGTCCCGCTGCAATGCGAGTTCTTCGCGCTCGAGGGCATTACGCACTTCATGCGAACCGTGGAACGGGTGCGAAACAAGCTAAACCCGGCTCTCCGCATCCAGGGAATCCTCCTGACGATGTTCGATCGCCGGAATAATCTTTCTGATCTCGTCGCTTCCGACGCCCGCGGCTTCTTTGGCCGGACCGTGTTCGAGACCGTCATCCCCCGAAACGTGCGGATTTCGGAAGCGCCCAGTCACGGCCAGCCAGTCGTCGTGTATGACCCGCGATCGCCCGGGGCTCAAGCCTACATGCGGCTTGCGCGTGAAGTAATCGAGCGCGAGCGGGCGGCGGCCGCGTGAGCGCGCGCGATCGGCCGCGGCTCGGCCGCGGATTGGCCTCGCTTTGGGGCGCGGCGCAGGCCGAGGGAATGGCTGGTCCGGGGGGCCAAGGGGTGCGGCTGCTATCCACGGCGCTGCTCGAGCCGCACCCGTTTCAGCCCCGTGCCCGCGTGGAGCCAGAAGCCCTGGCCGAGCTTGTGCAATCCATCCGAAGACGCGGCATCTTGCAGCCGCTGCTTGTGCGTCCGCACCCGTCGGCGCCGGACCGCTATCAGATTGTCGCGGGCGAACGCCGCTGGCGGGCGGCGCAAGCGGCTGGGATGCACGAGGTCCCAACGCTCGTGCGCGAACTGAACGACGCGGAGGCGACCGGCGCGGCGCTCGTCGAGAATCTCCAGCGTCAGGATTTGAACGCGATCGAGGAGGCGGACGGGTATCGGCGTTTAACGCAGGAATTCGGCCTCACGCAAGACGGCGTCGCCGAGAGCGTGGGCAAGTCGCGCAGCCATGTCGCAAACACGCTTCGCCTGCTCAACCTGCCCGAAGCGGTCAAGGTGGAGGTCCGCCGCGGGGCGATCTCTGCGGGTCATGCCCGCGCGCTGCTCGGCGTTCCCGACCCACACGCGGCCGCGCTTGACGTCATCGCTCGCGGCTTGAGCGTTCGGCAAACGGAGGCGCTGACAGCGCGTCCCGCCCCGCCTGCTCCAACTGCGTCAGCGCACGACAGCGTGACCCGCAATGTCGAGCGGGAATTGTCCGAGCGGCTTGGGCTTCGCGTGCAAATCACCGCGACGGGCAAAGCGGGCGCCATCCGGATCCAGTACCAAAACCTGGATCAGCTCGACGGCATCATCACCCTGCTCAGAAACGGCTGACGGCCGCGCGGCCGCGCTCGGATGCAGCTTCCATCGCAATGCCGAGGAGCGCTTCAGCGCAAACCGCTTCGGCCGGTATCCCAGTATGCTTGCACCAGCGCTCGCCGTCCTGCAGCGCGGTAAGCAGCCCTGCCAGGACTGGCGCTTGCCATAAGGCCAACGCGCGCCCGAACGCCTGTTGCCGACGCCAGAACAAAGGGGGTCGCAATCGCGCCAACGCTTGTTCGGGCGACAAACCGGCGTCGATGGACCGGCGGGCCCGAAGCAATCGCTGGATGTGCAGGATCGCCGCGCGCATGGCTGACGCGGCCGCTTGGCCGCCTTCCAAAGCTAGCGCGAGGGCGCGATCGCATGCGGCGACATCGCCCTCGGTTGCAGCGAACAGCGCATCGTCCATCGACGGGTTCGATCCGCCGGTGAAACAGTCCTGGGCTCCGCTGAGGTCGATCGCGCCCTTCAAGTCTTTGTACAACGCCAGCTTCTCGATGTTCTGGCGCAACTGTCCGTAGTCGGTCTCGCCGCCGCTCAGCCACTGTATCGTCTCTGCATCGATCGCCATCCCTCGTTCGGCCGCCAGTTCTTGCGCCGCCCGTGCGAGGTCGCGCCCTTCCAGTGGATAGCAGGCGATGGCGGCGCCCAACTCGGCGCTCTCCAATGCCGCGCGCAGCTTCGATCGCGCCGGAAGGCCCATTCCCTCCAGTACGACGAAGCCTGCGCTCGGGCCGGTCATTATCGCGCGAACCGCCTCGGTCGCGGCGTCCGTCACCTCCCTCACCCGCACCACCGCGCGCCCTCCGGTGAGCGGCAGGGCGGAGGCCGCGCCCATCAGCTCGGAAGGAGTTGGCCGGCCGATCTCGGTGACACGAAATGGATCGTCCGCTGCGCCAGCGACCGCCGCCACCAAAAGATCGGCGCGCGAACGGATCAGCCCGGCATCCTCGCCGTAGAGCAGCACCGCGCGGCACTTGCCGGGGTCGCGGAGAAACGTGGCAAGCCGGCGAGCGTCGAGGCGCACCTAGCTGTCGCTGCTATGGAGGTTGTCCATCCGAGGCTGGGGAGGGAGGCTG
>CAXUIE010000052.1:0-2828 GCA_964250825.1 uncultured Acidisphaera sp.
ACGAGGCGGCCGTGCGCACCGTGAAGTCACTGGCCAAAATTATTTTCTGAGGGGGCGAAACTCGCTAGCTGGTTGCGATACAGTTCGCGGAGTTTCGCGGCAGGCTAGGGCCGCCTAGTAAACCGCATTGTATGACAGCGGCTCATCAGACTGCACCGCCACTGCATTTCGATCCAAAGGGTTAGCGCCGGGGCATCCGGGACCACCTCAGCCTTGGCCAAGCCGACCAGGATCGCCCCGCATAGGATTTGCGCCCGTGAACGTCATCGACGTGCAGAACGCACCCCTCACCCAGCCTGAAAGCTACACGATTTCCGCCCCTGCCTCGCTGCAGGAACGGCGCCCGCGCACCCTCAAGCACGGCGACACGTTCGGCGTGTTCGATCGGAACGGCGACATCGTCTCGGGCGAAGGTTTCGCGGAAGGCCTTTACCACCACGACACGCGGCACTTGTCCCGCCTCGAGCTGGTGTTCGCGGGGGGCCGCCCCATCCTGCTCAGCTCCAGCATCCGCGACGACAACGCGACGTTCACCTGCGATCTGACCAACCCCGACCTCGGCGGCAACGGCAACGCGCTCGAGCACGACCTCCTGCACATCCGGCGGTCCAAGTTCCTCTGGTCCGGCACCTGCTATGAACGAGTGGCGGTGCGCAATTTCGCCGACCGGGCGCAACTGGTCGAACTCGAGATGCATTTCGCGGCCGACTTCGCCGACCTGTTCGAGGTCCGGGGCGCGTCGCGGTCCCGCCGCGGCGCGGCGCACGACCCGGTGGTCGCGCCAGCCTCGGTAACCTTGTCCTACACGGGGCTAGACAGCCGCCGGCGCGCGACTTCGCTTCGTTTCGAGCCAATGCCGCATACGCTGGACGCGCGCAAGGCGAGCTATCGTCTGTCCCTCCCGCCGGGCGGCCGCTGCGTGGTCTACGTGGAAGTCGGCTGCGACCGCGACGTCAAGTGCGAGGGATCGGGACGGCGGCTCGGCCAGGCCTATCTGACCGCGATGCTGCAGGCGCGCCGCGCGCTGCGTCGGTCCGCGTCCCGCGCGGCCTCCGTCGCAACCTCCAACGAGATCTTCAACGAGGCGGCGAGACGGTCGGTGTCCGATCTCTACATGCTGGTCACGGACACGGCGCAGGGCCCCTACCCTTACGCCGGCATTCCGTGGTTCAGCACCGCCTTCGGCCGCGACGCCCTCATCACCGCGCTGCAAACTCTGTGGATCGACCCGGCGATCGCACGGGGCGTGTTGTATTACCTCGCCGCGAACCAGGCGACGACGGTTGATCCCGTGGCGGACGCCGAACCGGGCAAGATCCTCCACGAGGTGCGCCGCGGCGAGATGGCCGAGTTGGGCGAGGTGCCGTTCCGCCGCTACTACGGCAGCGTCGACTCGACGCCGCTGTTCGTCATGCTGGCCGGCGCCTATCTCGAACGCACCGGTGACGTCGCCATGCTCCGCCCCCTGTGGCGGCACGTGCAGGCAGCACTCCGCTGGATCGACGAGTATGGCGACCGCGATGGTGACGGCTTCGTTGAGTATTATCGAATGACTGAGAAGGGGCTGGCGAACCAGGGTTGGAAGGACAGCCACGACTCGGTGTTTCACGCCGACGGCGCGCAGGCCCGCGGCCCGATCGCATTGTGCGAGGTGCAGGCGTATGTGCATGGCGCCAAGCTCGCGGGCTCGCGCATCGCGCTGGAGCTTGGAATGTTCGAGAAGGCGTCGACGCTCGCCGCCGAGGCCGAGAGCCTGCGCGAACGCATCGAGGCGGCGTTCTGGTCGGACGAGATCGGCAACTATGCCCTCGCGCTCGACGGCGAAAAGCGCCCGTGCCTGGTGCGTTCCTCCAATGCCGGCCACATGCTGCTCACCGAGATCGCCTCCGAAGAGCACGCCCGGCGCGTCGCCGAGCAGCTGATGAGCAGCCACTTCTTTTCCGGCTGGGGCGTGCGCACCATCGCTTCGTCGGAAGCGCGCTACAATCCGATGTCGTACCATAACGGGTCGGTGTGGCCGCACGACAACGCCATGATCGCGATGGGGCTCGCGCGTTACGGGCTGCGCGAGGCCGCCGCCCGCATTTTCGAAGGGCTGTTCGGCGCTTGCTCCTATATTGAGCTCCGACGTCTGCCGGAGCTGGTGTGCGGGTTCCCGCGCCGCCGCGCACAAGGCCCGACCTTCTATCCAGTGGCCTGCGCGCCCCAGGCTTGGTCGGCGGCGACACCGCTGAGCCTCCTGCAGTCCTGTCTCGGCCTCGGCTTCGACGCGGCAAACCGGACGGTGATCTTTGACCGCCCCGTGTTGCCCGCGTTCCTTGAGGAGGTGATCCTGCGCCGGGTCGAGATCGGCGACAGCCGGATCGACGTCGCGCTGCGCGGCCGAGGCCAGGACGTCTCGATGACGGTTTTGTCTCGCCACGGCGATATTCGGGCGACGATGACCAGCTAGCGGCGGCAACCCTCGTCGGCTGTTTCCGTTCGCGCCAGCAGGAAACGAGCGGGAGGAACGTTATGCCGGAAGGCAAGCAGGACAACGACGCCCAGCCGTCGAAGACGGAGAAGCCGGGCAAACCCGCGGAAGCGCGGCCGGTCGATCAGGAAATCCAGAAGGACGCCTCGTTGGAGCGCGAGAAGGAAGGCGGCTACGATTGATCGCGTCGCGTCCCGGGGCGCACCGGCGAAGAATCCGAATGCCTGTGATCTGGCTCACACCAGGGCGCGACACGGCTGCGGTTGATCAAGCCTGTCGGCCCGGTGTCGCCATGGGCTACGCCGGACCGGGTGGGTCGCGAGGCTCACGTCAACCCGGACCTTAACTTCGGGCG
>CAXUIE010000052.1:2838-14597 GCA_964250825.1 uncultured Acidisphaera sp.
ACCCCAGAGACGGTCGTGGCCCGGATCCGCCGCGCGTTCGGCTCCCCCACCCCCCCCTTTACCCGGCGGCGCGGCCCCCCCGGGGCCGGCCCGATTTTTCCGCGTCTTGCCCGCTGCCGCCGTCCTACCGCTCCGCCAGAGGCCGGGCTAGGTTCGCCGGGCTGGCGCACGACGGATGGGGACGGGCTTGGACGACAGCGTGATCGCTACCCTCAAGCGGGAGGCCCCGCTGGGCGCAACGTTGGCGACGCGCTTCGATCCCCACGCCAACAACTTCGACCTGGTACGGATCTTCCTCGCCGTCGTTGTGGTGTTCTGCCACTGTTTTTCCCTCAATGGCAGCCGCTCCGAGCCGATCGGCGATCTCCTGCACTACGGCTACGGGGGAACCCTGGCGGTCTACGGATTCCTGGTGATCAGCGGTTTCCTTGTCACGCGTTCGCTTTGCGACCGAAGCCTCGACGACTACGTGTTCTCCCGCATCGTCCGCATCATCCCGGCCTTCGCGCTGATCACGCTGGTCGAAGTGTTCGTGATCGGGCCGATCTTCTCCGAGGCGAACTGGTGGGTTTTCCTCACCTATGTCGGGTTCCGGCACCTTTGGAACGTCACGGTGTTCGGGCTCGATTCGCAGATGTACAGCGTGTTTCGGCACACGGACCCCCCGTGGCTGATGAACGGCTCGCTTTGGACGATCCCCATCGAGTGCTCGTTCTATCTCCTGCTTCCCGTGCTGACCTTGGCCGTCGGACTTCGGCGCTCGGTCGGACCGCTGTTCCTTCTCAGCCTGGGCGGGCAGGTCATCGCGCGGCGGTATGGCCTGAGCTATGACGCGCCGGGCGCGTCCTTGTTCACCAACGTCCATCTCTACCCATTCATCGATCTCGCGAGCTACTTCCTCGCGGGCTCGGCCGCTTGGATCGCGCGAGACCGGATACCGTGCAACATCGGCGCGCTCGCGCTGAGCTTGATCGGCCTCTACGCGGCGGCCGGCGTGGCGCTGGGCGATCTCGCCCTCAAGTTGTTCCTGCCCTACTTGGTGCTGCACGCCTCGCTCGCCGGCGAGCTTGGCTCACGACTGAAGAGGGCGATCGGCGACTTGTCGTACGGCACCTACCTGTTCGGCTTCCCGGTGACCTTGTGCGTCCTAGCGGCGAGCGGCCAGCACATCTCCACACCCGCCCTTTTCACCATCACGATCGCCATCACCCTGGCTTGCGCCTGGCTTTCGTGGCGGTTCGTCGAACGCCCGTGCCTCCGCCTCAAGCCAACCCGGCAGCGACGGAGCCGGTAGTCCGCCTCACTTGAGAGCTGCCGCCGCGCCGAAACCGCCGGCGATCTGGGCGAGACGCGCGAGATCGTTGGGCGTCAGCTCAAGGTCGGCCGAGGAGCCGCAGTCGGTTGCATCCCGGCTGGTGGGGCCGCCTGCCCAATGGACGACGTAGGCAGGACGCGGGCCGCCCCGCTCCGATTCGACGACAACGCTGCCGCCGCCCGTTGTCATCACGTCCGTCTGAAGCCGGCAAAGTGGGCCGCGCTTGCCGGCGCTATCGAGCCGCACCGCCTGCAAGCCCTCCCGCGCGGGGTCGAGCAGCATGGCTCCCGGCCGCAGCGCGACGATGTCGCCGACCATTGGAGCGACGACGTAAGAGCGGGCGATGAACACCACCGCGATCACAAGGCCGAGGAACATCGCCAACCCGAGGCCGGCGAACTGCCACGCGCTCCCTATTGAACCCTGATTTGACCCGTTCACACCCGCCTCCGACCGGCATTCTGGCGCCCCAGCCCATTGTGCAACGCACAATTTAAGCGGGCGTAAACCGCCCAGGCGAACGCAGCTCGAAGGGCGGCCATGCTGGAACCGCAGGTCCGGCGCTTATCTGAATTCCTCATGCCAGGTCCGGCCGTCGCGCGCGATGAGCGCGATGGAGGCGGTCGGCCCCCAACTGCCGGCGGCGTATGGGCGGGGCAAGTCGGGGGAGTTGCTCCATGCCTCGATCACCGGCTCCACCCAGGTCCAAGCGGCTTCCACCTCGTCGCGACGCATGAACAAGGTCGCGTTGCCGCGCACCGTGTCCATCAGCAGCCGCTCGTAGGCGTCGGGGTAGCGGGTCGCGAAGGCCTTTTCGAAGCTGATGTCGAGGCCGGTCGGGCGAAGCCGCAGCCCGCCCGGCCCCGGCTCCTTGGTCATCATTTCGAGCCGCATCCCTTCCTCGGGCTGCAAGCGGATGATGAGCCGGTTCGGCTGGAAGTCGAGGCCGTCGGCGGGGAAAATGGAGAATGGCAGCGCGCGATACTGGATGACGATCTCCGACACTTTTTGCGGCAGGCGCTTGCCGGTCCGCAGATAGAACGGCACGTTCGCCCACCGCCAGGTGCGCACCTCGGCCTTGATGGCGAGAAACGTCTCCGTCCGGCTCGCCTCGCCGTTGACCGGGCCCGAGCCGTCAAGATCGGCAAGATAGCTGGCGACCGGCTGTCCGTTGACCGCGCCCTGGATGTACTGCCCGCGCACGGTGAGGGACGCGGCCTCGTGCGGCTGGATGGGCTTAAGGGCCCGCAGCACCTTGAGCTTCTCGTCACGCACCGCGTCGGCGTCGAGCGACACGGGCGGCTCCATCGCCAGCAAGCAGAGCAACTGGAGCATGTGGTTCTGCAGCATGTCGCGGAGCGCGCCCGACTTGTCGTAGTAGCCGCCGCGCCCTTCCACGCCGACCGTTTCACCCACCGTGATCTGCACATGCTCGATGACGTCCGTGTTCCACAGCCGCTCGAAGATCGTGTTGGCGAAGCGCAACGCCAGCAGGTTCTGCACCGTCTCCTTGCCGAGATAGTGGTCGATGCGAAAGATCTGGGTCTCGTCAAAAACTTGGCCCACCTCGTCGTTGATCGCGCGGGCGGAGGCGAGATCGTGGCCGATCGGCTTTTCCAGCACCACCCTCGAACGCGGCGTGACGAGGCCATTCTGGCCAATGTGCCTGCAAATCGGGCCGTAGAGGTCAGGTGATGTCGCGAGATAGAACACACGGATGCGCTCTGGGGGCATTTCGCCCAGGAGTGCTGCGAGCGCGTTCCAGCCCTGGTCCGTTGTGCCATCCACGCGCACGTAGCAAAGCTGGGCGTAGAAGCGGGCGGCGACGGCCTCGTCCAGCTCCTGTTTAGGGATGTGCCGGCCGAGCGCGTTGGCGGCCCGCTCGCGATACTGCAAGTCGTCAAGCGGGGAGCGCGCGGCGGCGATCACCCGGCTGTCGGCCGGCATCTGCCCGTCGCGGAACCGGGCATAAAGCGCGGGCAGCAGCTTGCGCAGGGTCAGGTCGCCGGTGGCGCCGAACACCACGCAATCGAAGCTTGGCACGGGAATGATCTTCGCCATCGGGTCTCGCACTCACAATCGGAGATGGGCTGTTATGATCGGCCCATGCCGCGCATTTCCAGCACGAAGTTGACTTGCGGCGTGCTCGTCACGGACGGCGCGCGCCTGCTGCTCGGCCATGCAACGCGCTCGCCACGTTGGGACATTCCCAAAGGCTTGGCCGAGCCGGGGGAAACCGCGGCCGAAGCCGCGGCGCGGGAGTTGGCCGAAGAGACCGGGCTTGCGGTCGGACCCGATGCCCTCGCCGAACTCGGCCGGCATCGCTACCTTCCGGGCAAGGAGCTCGCGTTGTTTGCGTGGCGACCGGCGGCGATGCCCGACCCCGGCGGACTGGCGTGCCGGTCCACGTTCGCGGTGGGCGCCGCCCTGCTGCCGGAGTTCGACCGCTTCGGGGTATTTGCCTGGGACGAAGCCGTCATGCGGACGGGAAAGAACATGGCGCGCGTGCTCGGGGAGGTGCGGGAGCGAGTCTGACGGGCGAGCCCGAAAGCGCTTAGCATCCGGAGGCGGCGAGCGCGGCATCGACCTCCCGCCCGCGGCCGGCCGCCCGAAACTGGTCGGCGAGCCCCGGGTCGCGGCCGATCTGCGCGCGGTAGACGCCGTGCGTGGCGGTGACCAGATCGCCGTTTCGTCCGAGCATTCGGTCGCCCATCTCGACGATGCGGAGGTTGGGCCAGATCTGCGGCCGGATGCGCCGGATTTCGGCGAAAATCGCTTGGCCGGGCTGTTCGGACCTCCCTTGCGCGATCAGGAGCGCCATCGACGCCGAGGACCGCGACACGCCGGCGTGGCAATGCACGAGCAGGTGCGCCGTCGAGCCGGGCTCACGGCCGAGATCCCGGCCGAACGCGAGGAGTTGCTCGACATGCGTTTCGCTCGGGGCCACCCGACCCGGCTCCTCGCCGATGACGTCATGAAAGCGGAGCTCGAGTTTCTTGTGCTCGCCATAGGTGCCCAACGCTTCGGGGATCGGCCATTCTGGATCGAGAATCGAGAGGACGTGGCTGACCCGCGCTCCGGCGTGGTCAGCAAGCTCGTCGAGGCCGCAGACGGTGATGCGAAAGGGAAGTTCCATGAGGGCTCCTCGATGCCGCATGGCGGCAGCGTGCGCCCATTTTGGCAAAGGTCGTCCGTCGAACGCACGCTCCATCGCGTGACGAAGCCGCCGCGTCTCAACGCCCAGGCAACGGCGGGTGCGTTTCGCGCCAGTGCCGGGCGATCTCGATCCGCCGCGGAACCCACACCCTTTCGTGCCCCAGCACGTATCCGATGAAACGTTCGAGCGCCGCCAGCCGTCCGGGGCGGCCAGTAAGGCGGCAGTGGAGCCCGACGTTCAGCATTCGCGCCGCGCCCCGGGCGCCTTCGGCGTAGAGCACGTCGAACGAGTCCTTGAGGTAGGCGAAGAACTGGTCGCCGGAGTTGAAGCCCTGCACCGTCGCGAACCGCATGTCATTGGTGTCGAGGGCGTAGGGGATGATCAGGTGTGCGCCCGCCGGGCCGTCCACCCAGTAGGGCAGGTCGTCGGCCAGGCTGTCCGACGAGTAGGCGAAGCCGCCGTGCTCCAGCACGAGGTTCAGCGTGTTCATTGAGCATCGGCCGAGGTAGAAGCCTTCCGGCGCGCTGCCGGTTACCTCCGCATGGAGTGCGACCGCCTGCCGGAGGTGGTCGCGCTCGACCTCGATCGGCACGTCCTTGTAGTCGATCCACTTCAGCCCGTGCGACGCGATTTCCCACTCGGCTTCTCGCATGGCCGCGACCTGCTCGCGCCCGCGCGCCATCGCGGTCGCGACGCCATACACGGTGACGGGCAGTCCGTTGGCGTTGAACAAGTGCCAAAGCCGCCAGAACCCGGCCCGCGCGCCGTACTCGTAGCTCGATTCGACGTTCCAGTGCCGCTGTCCGGACCAGTTAGTGGCACCCACCACCTCCGACAGAAAGGCTTCCGAGCACGGGTCACCGTGCAGGATGTTGTTTTCTCCACCTTCCTCGTAATTGATGACGAACTGGACGCAGATCCGGGCGTCGCCCGGCCAGCGCGGGTCGGGCGGCACCCGGCCGTAGCCCCGCATGTCACGCGGATAAGGAACGATGCCGACCACGCGCGTTCTCCGCAGAGAGGCTACTCGGCCGCGGCAGCGACTTGCGCCGGGTCGGCGCCGCCCCGGCCCGGGGCAGTGTGGGCGGCGCGACCCCAGGGGAAATCATAGCGGAGCGAGGGCATTCCCGCGACCGGCGCGTCCTGGTCGCCGGAATTGAGGGAAACGACCAGCGCGTTCGAGACGCCGAACACGGTGTCGCTGTCGATGTTGGGATCGTCCGCCATGTAGAGCGCGGTGACCAGCTCTCGATACCCGGGGGCGCCCACGAGCATGTGGATGTGCGAGGGACGGAACCCGTGCCGCTTCTGCTTCCGCACCAACCGGCCTACTGGACCGTCCATCGGGATGGAATAGCCAAGCGGGCGGATAGTGCGAAAATGATAGCGCCCTTCCCCATCGCAACGAAACCGGCCACGCATGTCGGCCTCCGCCCCGTTCGCGATCTGCAGGTCGTAGGCGCCGTTCTCGTCGGTCTGCCAAACATTCACTGTCGCACCCGGAACCGGCCGGCCAGCTGCGTCCTTCACCTGGCCATAGAGCAAGATCTCTGGCGCGTTGATCCGCTTGATGACGGTGGCTCCAAGCGCGTACTCCGGGGCGTTCTCCCGGAAGAACGGCCCGAGCAGGCTCGTCTCCGTGCTCGGCTCGGCAGCGGTCTTGTCGTGCAGCGCGTTGACCAGCGCGCTCAAGCCAAGCACATCCGAAAGCAGGATGAATTCCTGGCGCACCGGCGTGCAGGCATGGCCGACTTCGGTCAGGAACTTGATCCCGTCGATCCACTCGGCCGGGGTGAGGTTCACCTCGCGCGCCCAGGCGTGGAGGTGCCGCACCGCCGCTTCCATCACCTCCCTCATGCGCGGGTTGGGCGTGTTCGCCATCTGCGCGAGTGCCGCGTCGGTGACCGTGTTCTCGTCAAGATCCTGCATGGCTGCCCCCCTCTCGTTGATTGAGGGGGAGTATAGGGCCGGTCAGGATCGCAGGCTATGCGCGAGGCGTTGCAGCCCGGCCCATTGCTGGGCGAGGTAGCCGCCCGTCGCGAGCACCTCCGAGCCGGACGGATCCCCGGTTCGGGCGTAGGCGCGGGAAAAATCCGCCGTGCCGAACAGCATGTCCCACCACGGCAGGATCGCGCCGAAATTGCAGCTGCGCTGCCCAGCCGCGAGCACGCCGTGGTGCGCGCGATGAAAACGCGGTGAGATCAGCAGCCGCTCGCCCACGCGCCCGAACGAAAGCCGCACGTTGGCGTGCGACAGGCTTTCAAGAAAGCGCAGCACCAGCACCAGGAGGGGGAATTGCAGCGGCGGGATGCCGATCAGCAGCGCCACGCCGGTGAACCACAGAAAGGCAATCACTTCGTCGATCAGGTGGTTCCGATCATCCGACCAGAACGTCATCTGCCGCTGCGCGTGATGCAGCGAGTGGAGCGCCCACCACCACCGGAACGAATGCGAGAAGCGGTGCCGCCAATATTCGGAAAAATCGAGGATGATCGCGTACAGGACGAAAGTCGGCCCCGGGTGGCCGAGCAGGAACGGCAGCGCGCGCTCGAGCGTCGGCGGCACCCAGCCGTGGTCGGTCATCCACCCATTCAGCGCCACCTGCGCCTGATAGAAGCCGACGAAGGTGATAAGCGGCAGGATGCCAACCCGGGCGATGACGGTGTAGAGCACATCCACCCACTCGGCCCGCCGGTTCGGCCAGCGTTCGACCGGACGCCAGCGCTCGAGCGGCAGGCAGACCGCGAACGTGACCGCTACCTGCACCGCCCCGTAGACCGCGAACAACGCCCAGCCGTAGGCCAGGTCTTCCCACTTCATCATGTCGAGTTGGTAGAGGAGCGGGATGAGGAGATGCTCCTGAACCCATCCCGCGGCGAGGTCAAAGGGATCGAGCACCTGAGGACGCCTAAAGGAGCCCGTGCGCCTGGAGGTATCCTACGCCGGCGTACGGCGCTACGAGCAGCACCACAGTCGCACCGATCACCGCAGGCATCTGCCACCATGACGGCAGCTTCGCGATAACTTGGGTGACGAGCAGATCGAGCTTCGCGCCGACTTCCGCGAGCGACCGCTCGACCTCGCGCAGACGGGTCTCGATGCCGTCCAGGCGTTCATCGAGCCGGTCCATCCGCTTTTCCAACGCCGACATGCGCGCGTCCATGTTAGGAAAGTCGGGCGATGCCGCTCGATTTGCAAGACTTTGAGACAAGGTGGCCTAACCCGCTCCCGAATGGAGGAAGATGCCGTGCGGCGAGCGGCCGACGTCGATGCTCTGCGTCCGGCCAGTCGCCGGGTCGAGCACGTCGACCTTCTCGGCCCAGCGGCGGGTGATCCACAGCTTGCCGTCGGGCGCGAAATCGATGCAGTCCGGGCCGCCCGGGATCTTGTAGCTGCGCGTCACCGCCAGCGTGCGAGCGTCGAGCGCGGTCGTGGTGCCTTCCACGCGGGCGTTGACCCAGATGGTGCGGCCGTCGGGCGAGAGGAACATCTGATGCGCGCCGCGCCCCACATGGATGCGGCGCTCGACGCGCCCATCGGCCGGGTCGACCACGGCGATGTCGTCGGCACCCATATCGGCGACCAGCACCCGCCCGTCGTGCCAAAGGACGCCGGCCGGGGTCTTGCCCACGGGGGCGTCCCAGAGCACGGCCATGCGTTTCAAATCAATCGCCGCCAGCCGGTCGGTGCCCTGCAGGCTGACATAGACGGTGGCGGAGTCAGGAGCGTAGGCGAGGTGGCTCGGCATCGAGGCGAGCGGAAAGCGGTGCAGCAGCTGCATGCTGGGCGCCTCGTACACGTCCACCTGGTTGCGCGCGAGGCCGTTCACCGTGAGGAAGCGGCCATCGGGGCTGAAGCCGAGCTGGTAGGGGTCGGCGACCGGCACCCGTCGCGTCACCGCGCCGGTGGCCGGATCGAGGAACAGCATCTCGTTGCCGACCGTGTCGCCCACGAGCAGGGAGCGCCCGTCGGGGCTGAGTGCGAGGTGGTGGGGCTCGCGCAGCACGGGGATGCGGCGGATCTCCTTGCCCTCGCCCATGTCCACGACGCTGATGGAGGCGCCCCCGGAGTTCACCACGTAAGCGAGCCCGCCGGCGTAGGCCGGGCCGGCGAGGAGAAGCGCCAGCAACGGAAACAGGAGACGCATGGGCCGACCTTTCACAACGCCGGCGCGGTTCTACAAGCCCGGCCCGAGTCCGCGCTCCATAGCACCGCGCGCCCACACCGCCGACACCCAGGTGAACAGCACCGAAGAGGTCGTCGCGATCAGGACGTTGTCGGTGGAAGCGTGCACCGCGAACGCCAGTATCACCACCCGCATCACGGCACGGTCGGGCTGCGCCATCCGCCTCGTGTGCCAAACCGTCCAGCCCACGAACAGCAACACGAGCAGGCCAAGGCCGAGCCAGCCGCCTTCCACGCCAATCCGCAGGTACTCGTCATGCGCGGCGGTGGTGCCGAGCAGCTTCACGAGCTCCGAGTTGGCCGGCATGACGGTCTTGCCGGCCCCGACGCCCCAGCCGAACCAGGGCGACTTGTCCCACGCATCCTGGAAAAACGGCCAGATCAGGTCCCGCCCACTCATGTTGCCGGCCTCGCTCGACAGCATGTTGAACAGCCGGACGTCACTCAGCGCTCCCGCCGCGACCACCAACAACGGGAGCAGGCAGGCGCCGGACAACGCCAGCGTGACACGCGGGGCAAGACCGAACCGCTTGGAAGGGATCGCCGCGACGCCGATGGTCGTCACCACCAAGCCGATCGCCATCGGCGCCCGCGCGCCAGTCAGCACCAGGATCGCGAGATTGACCAGCAGCAGCACGAGATGCGCGCGCCGTCCGTCCCGCAGCAGCTCGAGGAGGCAAGCCTCCACGGCCGCCAACGTGAACCCGCCGAGGAATGCCGGATGACCCGTCGCTTCCAGACGCCAGCCCATGTCGGATACGAACAACGGCCGGATGCCGGCCACCTGCGCCATCGCGCCCAAGCCGATCAGGATCAGCGGCAGCCACCGGGTCAGGCGGATGATCGCCGCCGCCCACGGCCGCGACAGGCGGCTCCAGGAGAACGCGAACGGCGCGAACGAGCCGATCAAGGACCGGAGGCTTTCGTCCATGTCGAGGTCGGGCGCCCGCCCATGAACCAGGCTGACCGCGAACATGACGATGAAAGCGAGCCCTGGGTTGAACGGATCGGCGGCGGCCCCGAAACGGACAATGCAGATGCCGACCAGCCCGAGGCCGATCAGCTTCACCCCGGCCAGGATCAGGGACCCGCCACCCACGACGTCGCCGATAAGCATCTCGGGCGTTGTCGCGACCAGCACGAACCAGCCAAGGCACGCGGCAACCGGAAAAGTGACGGCCACGCAGAGGCTTGCCACGAGGGCCACCCCGGCGAACATCGCCCAGAGCGCCATCGGCTCCGTAATGCTCGCGACGCACGCCACCGCCCCGAGCGCGGCGGCGGCGCCGGCGACAAATCGAGCATAGTTCGGCCGCGCTGCCTGGCTCACGCCGCCCTCTTTATTGAGTGGAGTGTCGGCTTATCACAACTGTGGGTAGATCAGCAGCATCATCAGAAACGCCACGTTTTCCGGCATGCTGCGCCCAGTTTGGGCATTCCTGCGCAGCCGCCTTCTCCCCCCTACTCGCAATCGATGGCATGAACGTTGCAGAGCTGGCCCGGCGAAGGCGGCCCACAGGCGCGGCCGACACGTCAGGGGAAACGAAGCACGATGGCATCCGTCCGCAGTTGGATTGCGGGTTTCGGCGTCGCGGTGGCGATGGCCGCCGCAGTGTTGGGCGTCGCGCCGCAGCCCGCCCACGCGCAAGACACGATCAAGGTCGGCATCCTCCACTCGCTTTCGGGCACGATGGCGATCAGCGAGACGACCTTGAAGGACGTCATGCTCATGCTGATCGATGAGCAGAACAAGAAGGGCGGCCTGCTCGGCAAGAAGCTGGAGGCGGTGGTGGTCGACCCGGCCTCCAACTGGCCGCTGTTCGCCGAAAAGGCGCGCGAGCTCCTCAGCGTGGACAAGGTCGCCGCCGTGTTCGGCTGCTGGACCAGCGTTTCGCGAAAGTCGGTGCTGCCGGTGTTCGAGGAGCTGAACGGCATTCTGTTCTACCCCGTCCAGTACGAGGGCGAGGAAAGCAGCCGCAACGTGTTCTACACCGGTGCGGCGCCCAATCAGCAGGCGATCCCGGCGGTGGACTACCTGATGCGGGAGAACGGCATCCAGCGCTGGGTGCTCGCCGGAACCGACTACGTTTACCCGCGGACGACCAACAAGATCCTTGAAGCCTACCTAAAAACGAAAGGCGTCAAGGACGACGACATCATGATCAACTACACGCCGTTCGGCCATTCCGACTGGCAGAACATCGTTGCGCAGATCAAGCAATTCGGCTCGGCCGGCAAGAAGACCGCGGTAGTGTCCACCATCAACGGCGACGCCAACGTGCCGTTCTACAAGGAGCTTGGCAATCAAGGCATCAAGGCGACCGACATCCCTGTAATCGCCTTCAGCGTCGGCGAGGAGGAGCTGGCGGGCGTCGACACCAAGCCGCTGGTGGGCCATCTCGCCGCCTGGAACTACTTCGAGAGCGTCGATACGCCCGAGAACAAGGCCTTCATCGACGAGTGGCACGCGTTCACCAAGAAGCCGAACCGCACGACGAACGACCCGATGGAGGCGGCCTATATCGGCTTCAACATGTGGGTGAAGGCGGTGGAAAAGGTGGGGACCACCGACCCCGACAAGGTGATCGACGGGGCGATCGGCGTCGCGGTGCCGAACCTTTCGGGCGGCTACGCGGCGATGATGCCGAACCATCACATCACCAAGCCGGTGCTGATCGGCGAGATCCAGGATAACGGACAGTTCAACATTGTCTCGCAGACGCCGGGCCTGATCGTGGCCCAGGCATGGTCGCCCTACCTTGAGGGATCGCGCGACCTGATCGCGGACTGGCTGCCGCCCATGCGTTGCGGCAACTACAACGTCAAGCTCGGCAAATGCGGCGGCGCCAGCAAGTAAGGGCAGGCGAGACTTGCTGATCCGCCGTCATCGCGAGGGGCGCTTGCGACGAAGCAATCCAACGCGCGCCCTGGGTTGCCGCGTCGCGGGGCCTGTCCTCGGGCGGGCCTGTAGCCCGACCCGTGGACTTCTCGCAACGACGGTTCTGTTCGCCCTCCTCCTCCTCGCCCCCGCCCCCCCCCCCCCCCCCCCCCCCCCCCCCCCGAGCCCGCGACCGGCCGCGCCCGGGGTAGGCAAACCACCCC
>CAXUIE010000053.1:0-6523 GCA_964250825.1 uncultured Acidisphaera sp.
GCGCATGGTCGGGCGCCCGACCCTGCTCGTGGTCGCCGGCGGCGTGGCGGCGAACGCGGCGATCCGGGCGGCCCTGGAGGCAGAGTCGCGGGCGACAGGGTTCCGGTTCGCGGCCCCACCCCCGCGCCTGTGCACGGACAACGCGGTGATGGTCGCTTGGGCGGGGCTGGAGCGCTTTCGGCTCGGCTTGCTCGATCCGCTCGATGTGGCGCCCCGACCGCGGTGGCCTTTGGAGGCGCGTCGCGGGACGCAAGCGCCTGGATAAACGCCGTGCTCACCGCGGCCTCCATCGCTGTGCCGGTGTAGTTTCCTCCGAACAACCAGGATCCCATTCATTTCCTCCAATCGCCGTGAATTGGTCAGGCGGCTTATTGTCCTGCTGAACGGTTCGCGCGGGCGGCAGCCCAATGCTCGGGGCGTGCCCACGAAAGTTACGGAGCCACCAAGCCCAATCTTGCGGCACGAGCGAAAAGGGATCGTTGTGCCCGAGCTCGCGTGCTGCCCATAGCGGCCAATGCGGATTGGCCAAAGCCGGGCGCCCGAGGAACACGAGATCGATAAGTCCGTCGCGAATGGCTCGGTCCGCGTTCCGCGGGACGCCCAGGTTCCAGCTTGTTCCAACGGGGAGCCCCACCTCTTGCCGAACGCGGTGGGCGCGCTCAAGCATGAAGCCGACCTCGTTGAACGGCGGATCGATCATCTCGTCAGTGTTAAAACCGAGCGACAGATCAGCGAAATCGACCCCGCATTCCTTCATCATTCCGATTGCAACGATCGCGTCGTCGAACTGTGTCCCGCCCGGGTGAAGATCGTCCGAGCCGAGCCGCATCGTAAGCGGGTATCGTTCCGGCCACACGGCCCGTACTGCGTCCAGGGCCTCGAGATGGAAGCGGACGCGGTTGGCAAGGCTGCCGCCGTATTGATCGGTCCGCTTATTTGCGAGCGGGGAAAGGAAGCTAGCACCGAGATAGCCGTGAGCGTAATGCATCTCGAGCCACTTGTAGCCAGCCTCCAGCGCGCGCCGAGCGGCATCCGCATAGGCCCGATGCAGTCCCTTGATCTCCTCCACGGTCAGCTCGTGCACAGGGTGTATGTGTCCCCCGCCGCCATACGGGATCGCCGACGGCGCAACACACATCCAGCCTTCGGGGTGGTCCGGCGGAAGTTGCTTCCGTGTGCCTTCGGAGTTGGTGCCCCGGTGCGGCGGGAGCTCGCTGCCCTTGCGGCCGGTGTGGCCGAGCTGGATCGCCGGCACGCCGCCCATGCGCTCGATGATCTTGCAAACGCGCGCGTGACCCTCGATTTGATCGTCGCGCCAGATGCCCCCGCACGACGTCGTGGTTCGCCCGTCGGGCGTGATGGCCATCTGTTCGCCAAACACCAGGGCGAAGCCACCGCCTGCCCGGGCGCCGAGATAGCTCACATGATAGTCGTCGAGCTTACCATCGACCGAGTTGTACATGGTCATCGGCGACATCACGAGACGGTTGCGCAAGGTGACATCCTTGAGCGTGAAGGGGCTGAACAGATCCGGCATATCGGTTCCTGCGGTGAGGGATTGCAGACACGCCGACGCGGTCTCGGCGATAGAATAGCGGCGTCGGCAAGGGGAAGCAGCACATGGCCGCCTATCTGATCGTTCAGATCAAGATTACCCGCGAACAAGGTTGGCCCGCATACCGCGCCGCGGTGGGGCCGCTCGCACAGCAGTTTGGCGGCCGCCATATCGTGCGCGGCGCCGAGGTCGAGGTGCTGGAAGGCTCGTACGACGGGCGGCGACTCGTGATTTTCGAGTTTCCGTCGACGGAGGCGATCCGCGCGTTTTGGCGCTCGCCGGAGTACGCGGAGGTCAAGAAGCTCCGGGAAGGATTGGCCGAGCTGGACGCGTGGGCGGTGCCGGGCGTGTAAGCCGACCCAGCAAGGAGCTTACTCCGGGAAGAGCCGGTACCGCGTCCCATCGAACTGGGCGAGCCGCATGGTCTTCAGCGGGCGATAGTCGGTGGGGCTGGTGCTGACGGTGACGCCGGGCAGCAGCATCGAGAACTTCACGTCGTGCATATTGGTGGCGGTCTTGAGGATGTTTCCGCGCGAGAGATCGTTGCCGGCGTGCTGCAACACCCAGACCAAGGCTTCGGCCA
The DNA here is from genome assembly GCA_964250825.1 of uncultured Acidisphaera sp. GTDB lineage: Bacteria > Pseudomonadota > Alphaproteobacteria > Acetobacterales > Acetobacteraceae > CAVWQV01. The sequence goes on from CAXUIE010000053.1 coordinate 2,139, forward strand.
TGTTGTAGCCGTACCAGGTCGAGGCGTCCTGCGCTTCGTTCTCGGTTCCGTATTTGTCCTTCCAGGCGAAGAACGCCTTCACGCCCGGATCGTCCTTCCACTGCGGATCGGTCGGGTCCTTGAGGTAGGCCGCCGTGATGATGCCCTTCGCCTTGTCGTAGCCAACGGATTCGAGCACCGGCTTGACCAAGCTGCCGTTGGAATCGACGATGTGGATCGGATGCCAGTCGAGCTCGGCCACCTTGCGGATGCCGAGCGCGGCGAACTTCGGCGTGCTCGCTTCGACGAACACGTCGCAGCCGGCCTGCTGCGCGTCGATCACCTGGGAATCCACGGTCGGATCGGATATTTCGTAGGAGCTCGCCTTGACGATCAGCTTGTCGGCCTTGTCGCCGAACGCATCCTTGAGGCCGGCCACGTAGTCCCGGCCGAGATCGTCGTTCTGATACAGGATGCAGACCTTCGCCGCGTCGCCCTTCTCCTTCAGGATGTACTTGCCGTACATCTGGCCTTCGACGCGGTAGTTGGGCTGGAACGGGATGCTCCAGGGGTAGTTCTCGGGATCGACGAACAGGGAGGCGCCGGAGCCGAGCCAGATGTCCGGCACCTTCTTCTGATTGAGGTATTTGCGGATCGCGGTGTTGGGCGCGGTGCCGATCGTTTGGAACATGATCGCGACCTGTTCCTGTTCCACGAGCTTGCGGGTCTGCTCGATCGTCTTGGGCGGGCTGTAGCTGTCGTCGAGCTGGAGGAGGTTGATCTTGCGCCCGTTCACCCCGCCCCCCTCGTTGATCATCTTGACGTAGGCGGCCTCGGCGGTGGCGATCTTGCTGTACGCGCTGGCGGGGCCGCTGAACGGCGCGGTTTGCCCGATCTTGATTTCAGTCGTCGTAACGCCGGGCGTGGTTTGCGCCAAAGCCGGCATGGCGGCGGTGGCGAGCAGAAACCCAAGCACGGGCCCGATCCGAAATCGCATAGTGTCGCTCCCTGCCTGGCCCATGGCGAGCGAGGCACCTGTTCCAGAACACGCCGGCACCGGCAACATAAAGTCTGGAATTAACGCACTAGGCTGCACACATCGCTGCTGGTCAAGTTGCCCACGCTACCAGAAGTCCGGTTATCGCACTAAGTTCCTGGTTGCCACGAGCTCTAAGTCTCGCCTGGGAGAATTATCGTGCCGAGCCATACCACCGTAAGCGCTCGAGTTGACGAGCAAACCAAGCGGGAGGCGGCTGGCATCCTCCGCGATGCGGGCCTGTCAGTCTCAGACGCAATACGGATCCTGTTTGTCCGCATTGCTGCGGAGAAAGCCCTTCCATTCGAATTGAAGATGCCGAACGCCACTACAGTTCAGGCCCTGGATCAAATCGAGCGAAGAAAGGGAAAGCGATTCGAGAGCCCCGCAGCTTTGTTCAAGGATCTAGGCATTTGATGTGCGGACGGTCTTTCGTTCGACCGCCTTCAAGCGCGATGTCAAGAGGGCTGAAGGTCGGGGCAAGAGAATGCTCTCCCTGCAAGAAATGCTTTCTCTCCTTCTTGAAGGGGCGCCGTTGCCCAGGAAGTACCGCGACCACGCGTTAAGGGGCGACTGGAACGGCTACCGCGACCTGCACATTGAGCCAGACTGGCTCTTGATCTACCGCGTCCAGGGCGAGGAGCTGCAACTCGCGCGCACTGGCACCCACGCCGATCTATTTCGATAACCAGGCTGGGCGTGGCTAATCCGCCCGGTTTCAGCGTGTCGGGCGGGGCGGGTCCTGGCTGTAATCGTAGAAGCCGCGCCCGGTTTTGCGGCCGAGCCAGCCCGCCTCCACATACTTCACCAGCAGCGGGCACGGGCGATACTTGCTGTCCGACAAGCCTTCATACAGCACCTGCATGATGGACAGGCAGGTGTCGAGGCCGATGAAGTCGGCCAACTCGAGCGGCCCCATCGGGTGGTTGGCGCCGAGCTTCATGGAGGTGTCGATCGCCGCGACCGAGCCCACGCCCTCATACAGCGCGTAGACGGCTTCGTTGATCATCGGCACCAGAATGCGGTTGACGATGAACGCCGGGAAATCCTCGGCGACAGCGGTGGTCTTGTTGAGCTTGCGGGCCAGCGCCATCACGGCCTGAAAGGTCGGCTCGTCCGTCGCGATGCCGCGAATCACCTCCACGAGCTTCATGACAGGCACCGGGTTCATGAAGTGCATGCCGATAAACTTCTCCGGCCGGTCCGAATTGGCGCCGAGCCGGGTGATGGAGATGGACGAGGTGTTGGAGGCGAGCAGGCAGTTCGGGCCGAGATGCGGGGTCAGCGACTTGAAGATGGCGCGCTTGACCTCCTCCTTCTCCGTCGCCGCCTCGATCACGAAGTCGCACCCGCCGAACAGGGCGTAGTCGGTGCCGGTGGTGATCCGCTCGAGGGCGGCGTCGCGGTCTTCGGGGGAGACGATCTTGCGATTGACCTGACGCTCCATGTTGCGCGCCAAGGTCGCCATCGCCCGCTCGGTCGCCGCCTCGCTCACATCCACGAGCACGACGGGCAGGCCCGCCAACGCGCAAACATGGGCGATGCCGTTGCCCATCTGCCCGGCGCCGATCACGCCGACATGGCCGATATCGGGGGCCTCAGAAAGCAACGGCCCCGATGAGGGGGCCGTTCGGACGTCGACGGTCATTCAGGATCGCTCCAATTCGGTGGCAAGTTCCGGCAATGCTTTGAACAAATCCGCGACCAGGCCGTAATCGGCGACCTGGAAGATGGGGGCTTCCTCGTCCTTGTTGATCGCCACGATGACCTTGCTGTCCTTCATGCCGGCCAGGTGCTGGATCGCCCCGGAGATGCCCACCGCGACATAAAGCTCGGGGGCGACGATCTTGCCGGTCTGGCCGACCTGGTAGTCGTTCGGCACGAAGCCCGCGTCGACGGCGGCGCGCGAGGCGCCGACGGCGGCGCCGAGCTTGTCGGCGATCGGCTCGATCAGCTTGAAGTTCTCGCCGTTCTGCATCCCGCGCCCGCCGGAGATCACGACCCTGGCCGCCGTCAGCTCGGGCCGCTCGCTTTTCGACAGCTCGGCCGAAACGAACTTGGAGTTGCTGGGCAGCTCGCCCGCGGCGGCGTTCTCGACGGACGCCGAGCCGCCCTCGGCCGGCGCCGGGTCGAAGCTGGCGGCGCGGACGGTGATGACCTTGATCTTGTCGGAGGATTTCACCGTCGCCAGGGCGTTGCCGGCGTAGATCGGCCGGACGAACGTGTCGGCGTCGACCACGTCGGCGATGTCGCTGATCGGTTGCGCGTCCAGCAGGGCCGCGACCCGGGGCATGACATTCTTGCCCACCGCCGTGGCGGCGGCGAGCAGGTGGGTGTAGTTGGGCGCGAGCGAGACGAGCAAGGCGGCGAGCGGCTCGGCCAGCGCGTGATCGAAGCCCGGCGCGTCCGCCACGAGCACCTTGGCGACGCCGAAAAGCTTCGCCGCTGCCTGGGCCGCCGCCGCGATGCCGCTGCCGGCGACCAGGGCATGCACGTCCCCGAGCTTGGCCGCGGCGGCAACCGCGCTGCGCGAGGGTTGCTTGATGCCGCTGGCGTCGTAGTCGAGCAGAACAAGGGACGTCATCGGTCAGATCACCTTGGCTTCGTTGCGCAGCTTGTCCACCAGCTCCGTCACCGAGCCCACCTTCTTGCCGGCCTGCCGCTTCGGTGGTTCGGCTACCTTCAGCACGGTGAGCCGAGGCGCCGGATCGACGCCGAGATCGGCCGGCTTGACGTTCTCGATCGGCTTCTTGCGCGCCTTCATGATGTTGGGCAGCGAGGCGTAGCGCGGCTCGTTCAAGCGCAGGTCCGTCGTCACGATGGCCGGCATGGCAAGCGCCACGGTTTCCAGGCCGCCATCCACCTCGCGTGTGACGGTCACGCCGTCGCCCTCGATCGCCACCTTGCTGGCGAAGGTGCCCTGCGGCCAGCCGAGAAAGGCGGCGAGCATTTGGCCGGTCGCGTTCATGTCGTCGTCGATCGCCTGCTTGCCCAGGATGACCAGCTTGGGCTGCTCCTTTTCCACGATAGCTCGCAGCAGTTTGGCCACCGCCAGCGGCTGCAGCTCGACGTCGGTTTCGACCAGGATGCCGCGATCGGCGCCCATCGCGAGCGCCGTGCGGATGGTCTCGGAGCACTGGGCCACACCCATCGACACCGCGACGATCTCGGTCGCCGCCCCCTTCTCCTTAAGCCGGACGGCCTCCTCGACCGCGATCTCGTCGAACGGATTCATGGACATCTTCACGCCGGCTAGCTCCACGCCGGTGCCATCCGACTTCACGCGCACCTTCACGTTGTAGTCGACAACCCGCTTGACCGGGACCAGGATCTTCATGGGCTTCCTGCCGTTTCCAGGTGGGACGCGGGG
>CAXUIE010000053.1:6533-14078 GCA_964250825.1 uncultured Acidisphaera sp.
CCGGCGTGCCGGGCCCCTGCTGTTTCCTGGGCTCCGGGCGGTGGCGCGGGGGGCGGGGGGGGGTAGACACGCCCCGGCCGGCCCGCCTCCGGACCAGCCTGCCTGCCCTCGCCCTTTCTTGACCGGGGCCGGAAACTGGCAGGGGCCCGATATGCTGTCAAACGACCAAGCCGCGCTCACGACCGCAGCAACCCCATCAAGATCGCGAACAACACGAGCGCGCCGGCCTGCAGGAGCACGCGCCAGCGCATCAGCGCGTTGGACCTCATGGGATCACCGCCGCCACGCACCAGTCCGATCATGCCGGCGAAGAGCACGCCGAGGGTGCCCAGCATCAACAGGACGAGCAGGACGGTTAACGCGGTCTTCACGGAGGTGACATAGGCGGGACAGCCGGCTTGTGCACCCTTCCGGCTCCGGATTCCACAATCCCCACTGTTCTTGTTGACCCCGCCGCAACCCTATGCTCGGTCCGCCAGGCCATGATCCGGGTCCTGATCCTTTTGCTCGTGCTGGCCTGCGAGGCGCCCGCGATGGGGCAGGCGCCCGCGTTGCCGCCCGCGCCCGCGCCGGCCACGAAACCCGGGGCGCCCTTGGTCACTTCGTCGCAAGCGCAACAAACGCTCGAAATCCTCAAGGACGACAAGAAGCGCGCGGCCCTGATCAGTACGCTCGAGACCATCGCGCGCGCCCAACCGCCGCCGCCCCCGGCGCGGCCGCTCCCTGGATCGCTTGAGCCAAACGGGCTGGCGGCGCAGGCCTTGTTCGGCCTCACCGGCTTCTTCGACCACCTTTCAAACCAAAGCCGGGCCGCCGTGGGCGCGTTCGAGCGCTCCCCCCAGGTTTGGCACGGCTTCACCGATCTCGCGGACGACCCAGGGGAGCGGCGGCAGCTGCTCGACGCGCTATGGCGCTTCGCCGTGATCGCGGGCGCCGGCCTCGCCACCGAGTGGGTGGTGCGTCGCTCGCTGCGGGTCCCGCACCGACGATTGCTGGGAGTCGCTCCCGCGGCGGAGCGCGTCGCCGAGGACGGGGAAGTGGGCGTGGAAGGCCCCGATGCCCCCGACCCGGATGACGATGCCGGCGGCGCCCCCGATGCCGCGCGCCGGCGCAGGCGGGCCTCGGCTTGGACGTTCCTGCGGCGGCTTCCCCTCGGGCTGGCGCGGCTTGCGCTCGACCTCCTGCCCGTGATGGCGTTTCTCGGCGTGGCGCACGTGCTGCTCGGCACCCCCCTCGGCGGCGACTACTTCGTGCGTTCGGTGGTGCTGGCGCTGGTCGACGCCTACGCGGTTTGCAATGGCGTGCTTTGCGTGGCGCGCATGATGCTGTCGCCCGACAGCGCGCGACTTCGATTGCTCCGGCTTTCCGACGAGGCTGCGGCCTACCTGATGCGCTGGCTGGGGCGGCTGACCGTCGCGGCGGTGTTCGGCTTCGCTCTCGGAACCGCCGGGATGCTTCTCGGGCTGAGCCAGGAGGCGCACGACGCGTTCCTGAAACTCGTCAGCCTCCTGGTGCACGTCATGCTGATCGTGATCGTGCTGCAACGGCGCCAAACGATCGCGCGGCGGTTGCGCGCTCCCAAGGGCGCCACGGGTGTTTTCGCGGCTCTTTGCAATCGCTTGGCGGCGGTCTGGCACATCCCCGCAGTGTTCCTCCTCGCGGCCACCTGGCTGGTCTGGGCGGTCGAGCTGCCGAACGGGCTTTCGCGCTTGGCGCACTTCACCATCACCACCCTGGCGATCCTGCTCGTCGCCCGGATCGTGCTGATCGTGCTGCTGGGCACGCTGGACCGATCGGCGCGCCGGCGATTTGGGCAAGCCGACCCCCGATCGCCGTACGAGGCTCGGCTGCGCGCTTACGCGCCGTTGGCGCACATCGTTCTGACGGCGCTGGTTTACCTCGTCGCCGTGCTGGCGCTATTCCAGGCTTGGGGGTTCCGCACATTCGATTGGTTCACGACCAACGCCGGACACCGCGTGCTTTCCTCGTTGTCGAGCATCGGCATCACCCTGGCGCTCGCCCTCCTCGCGTGGGAGTGGGCCAACATCTCGGTGCAGACACGCCTCGACCGGCTGACGCAAGAGCAGCACCTGGAACGTTCGGCGCGGCTGCGCACCTTGCTTCCTTTGTTGCGGACCAGCTTGCTCGTCATCATGCTGACCGTCGTCGGCCTCATGGTGCTGAACGATCTCGGCGTCAACATCGCCCCATTGCTCGCCGGCGCCGGCGTGCTCGGCATCGCCATCGGTTTCGGCTCGCAGAAATTGGTGCAGGACGTGATCACCGGCCTGTTCCTCCTGCTCGAGAACACGATGCAGGTCGGCGACGTCGTGACGGCGGGTGGCCTGTCCGGCGTGGTCGAGTATCTTTCCATTCGCTCGATCCGGTTGCGTTCGGAAGACGGCTCCATGCACGTCATCCCGTTCAGCGCCGTCACCACGGTCACGAACATGACCCGGGATTTCGGCCAGGCGGTGATCGAGGCGCAGGTTTCGTACGAGGACGACCTAGACGAGGTGGTGGCGGTGATGCGGGAGATCGTGGCCGAGATGCGAGCCGAGCCGGCCTGGGCCGCCGAGATTCGCGACGACCTCGAGGTGTGGGGGCTTGACCGCTTCGCCGACTCGGCAATCGTCGTCAAGGCGCGCATCCGGGTCGGGCCGTTCGCCCGCTGGTCGGTCAAGCGGGAGTTCAATCGGCGCATGAAGCTGCGGTTCGACGAGCACGGGATCGAGATCCCCTATCCGCACCAGCAGATGGTGATCTCGCAGCCGTTTCCGCTCGCCGGCGCGTCTAAGTCCGCGCCGCCGTCGGTTCAGCCGGCGTCGCCGCCGCGTCCCTCCCCTGAGGCGGCGGACGCGAAAGAGGCGGTGGCGCGGGAGGCCGCGGGATCATGACGATGTCCATCGAGGCGCTTACCGCCGACATCGCCGGCCACGGATTTGCCTTCGTCCACGCTCCAGCGATGCGGACCCTTCTCGATCGGCGCGGCGGGCTGGCCGACTGGGATGCGTTCGCCGCGAGCTGGGACGATCTCGGGCTCGACACCTACATGGCCGACGGCGGGCGCTACCGGAAGCGCCGACACGCGGCGTTCGGCATGATGCCGGGCTCGGACGCCGTGAGCCGCAAGCCGCACCAGCCGCATTATCAGAGCCGCGACTACAACGCGCTCAACGGCGGGGTGGAGCGCTGGTTTCAGCCGGTGCTGCCGCCCATCGGCGCGGGCGCGACGATGGGGACGATCCTGCGCACCTGCCGCGACCTGTTCGATCGGCTGACGAGGGTGTCGACCTGGCACATCGAGGTGCATCAGTTCCGCATCGAGGCGCGGGCCGGCGAGGTGGGACGGCCGACGCCGGAAGGGATGCACCGGGACGGGGTGGACCAGGTGCTCGTGCTGCTGGTCCGGCGCGAGAACGTCCGAAGCGGCGAGACCACGATCCACGGCCTCGCGGGGGAGGCGCTCGGCAGCTTCACGCTGACCGATCCGCTGGACTCGGCGCTGGTGGACGACAACCGCGTGTTCCACGGTGTCACCCCGGTGCGGCCCGTCGAGCCGTCCCGCCCGGCGTTCCGCGATGTGCTGGTGGTGACGTTCCGGCGCGGGTAGGGGCGGAGACGAGGTTCCGAGTGGAGCGGATGTTCCAAGGTGCTCGGACCTCCGCCGCTTGGTTTGATGCCCGTTCAGATCACGCCCTTCGCCCGCAGCTCGCCCAGCCGCGCGTCCGTGAGCCCCAGCCGCTCGCGCAGCACGGCGTCGGTGTGCTCGCCCAGCAGCGGCGGGGGGACGCGGTAGTCGACCGGGGTTTCCGACAAGCGCACCGGGTTGGCGATCACCTTCACCCCGTCGGGGCTCGCCGCGTGGGGCATGGTCACGACGGCGTCGCGCGCCCGCACCTGCGGGTCGGCGAACACATCGGCGAGCGTGTTGATCGGGCCGCAGCCGATCTTGAGCGCTTCCAGCCGCTCCACCCACCAAGCGGTGGAATGACCGCGCAGGATCGGCGTCAGCGTGTCGGTGACCAACGCTCGGTTACGCACCCTGGCCGCGTTGCTGGCGAACCGCTCGTCGGCGAGCAGGTGGGCGAGGTCGAAGTTCCGGCAGAACCGCGCGAAGGTGGCGTCGTTGCCGACTGACAGCACCACAAAGCCATCGGCCGTCGGGAACACCTGGTAGGGCACGATGTTTGGATGCTGGTTGCCGAGCCGGGGCGGGTTCTCCCCGGTTGCAAGATAGTTCATGCCCTGATTCGCGAGCCACGCGAGGTGGGTGTCGAGCATTCCAATGTCGATCTGCTGGCCTTGGCCGGTCCGCTCCCGGTGGCGCAGCGCGGCCAGGACGCCGATGCAGCCATACAGCCCGGCGAACAGATCGGCGACCGGCACGCCCACTTTTTGCGGCAGTCCGTCCGGCTCGCCGGTCAGGCTCATCACCCCGCCCATCGCCTGGATCAGGCTGTCGTAGCCCGGCCTGGGCGCGTAGGGGCCGGTTTGGCCGAACCCGGTGATGGAGCAGTAAACGAGGCCGGGGAAGCGCGCGCGCAGCTGCTCGTAGCCGAGGCCATACTTCGCCAGCGCGCCCACCTTGAAGTTCTCGGCCAGGATGTCGCAGCCGGCGATGAGGTCGAGCGCGATCGCCTGGCCCTCCGGCGTCGCGATGTCGAGCGTCACCGAGCGCTTGTTGCGGTTGACGCCGACGAAGTAGGCGCTTTCCTCCGTGCCCGGCATGTGCGGCGGGGCGAAGCCGCGCGTGTCGTCGCCGGAGCCCGGCTTCTCGATCTTGATGACGTCGGCGCCGAGGTCGGCCAGCATCTGCACGCAGGTCGGCCCCGCGAGCACGCGCGTGAGGTCGAACACGGTGATGCCCCTGAGGGGGCCAGTCGGCTGGCTCATCGGCGTTCGTAGCCTTGGGCGATTGCGGCCCCACCCTAGCGGGATCGGGCCGGGCGGCAACGCCGCCGTTGAGGCGGCGGGGCTTTCCGCTTATCTGTCCGCCATGGAGCGCACCGCCAGCCTGACGCGGACGACGACGGAAACCGAAATCGCCTTGACCCTCGCGCTGGATGGCGCCGGGCGGGCGAATATCGACACGGGCGTCGGCTTTCTCGACCACATGTTGACCGCCTTCGCCCGGCACGCGCTCCTGGACCTCACGATCCGCGCCACCGGCGACCTGCACATCGATTTCCACCACACGACGGAGGATGTCGGCATCGCGCTGGGCCGCGCGCTCGGGCAGGCGCTCGGGGAGAAGCGCGGCATTCGCCGGTTCGGCCACGCGCTGGTGCCGATGGACGAAGCGCTCGCCGAAGCCGCGATCGACATCTCCGGCCGGCCATTCCTGGCCTGGGACGTGACGTTCGAGCGGCCCAAGATCGGCGAGATGGACACGGAGTTGTTCGAGGAGTTCTTCCGCGCCTTCTCCTTCAACGCGCTGATCACCTTGCACGTCAGCCGGCGCGCCGGCCGCAACGCCCATCATGTCGCGGAAGCCTGCTTCAAGGCGGTCGCGCGCGCGCTGCGGGCGGCAATTGAGACGGATGAGCGGATCGGCGATGCGGTCCCCTCCACCAAGGGCGCGCTGTGAGGGTTTGGACGGCGCATCTCCGCGCCGGGGCGTCGCCCGTGCTGGTCCGCGAGGGGTGGAGTTGGGGGGCGCTGTTCTTCGGCCCGATCTGGTTCGCATCCAACCGGGCGTGGATTCCGGCCGCCCTTGATCTGGCCGCGCTCGTGCTCGTGGGAGCGAGCACCGACGGCCCCGTCCGCGTCGCGCTGATTGCGGCGCTGGTGGTCGGGCAGGGCCTGTTCGGCCGCGACCTGCTGCGCTGGTCGCTCGACTTCCGTGGCTACACGCTGGCGCACGTGCTGGTCGCGCGGGACGGCGAGGGCGCGCTGGCCCGGCTGTTGCAGCGCCGCCCCGACCTGATCGGCGCCCTTGTGCCGCCCGGCGAGCTGCCATGAGGGTTGCCGTCGTCGATTACGGCAGCGGCAACCTGGCTTCCGCCTCCCGGGCGCTCGCGGTGGCCGCCGAGCGGGCCGGAATGGTCGCCCAAGTCGTGGTCACGGCCGATCCAGAAGCGGTTGCGCGGGCGGACCGGATCGTGCTGCCGGGGCAGGGCGCTTTCGCCGATTGCTCGCGGGGGCTCGGCTCGGTTGGTGGTATGCGGCAGGCGATCGAACACGCCACGGCGTCGGGGACGCCGTTTCTCGGCATCTGCGTGGGTATGCAATTGATGGCGGAACGGGGTCTCGAGCACGCGGTGACACGAGGCCTCGGCTGGATCGAGGGCGAGATCGCGCCCATGAACCCGCCGGGGCTGCGCTTGCCGCAGATGGGCTGGAACGCGCTCGAGTTCGCCCCCGGCGCTCACCCGCTGCTGGACGGCGTGCGGCCGGGCGAGCACGCCTACTTCGTCCACAGCTACGCCTTGCGCGGGGCCGGCGAGGGGGAGGTGATCGCCCATACCGATTACGGCGGCCCCGTGGTCGCGATGGTGGCGCGTGGTAACCGGGCCGGCACCCAATTCCACGTGGAGAAAAGTCAGGAGGTCGGCATCCGAATCCTCACCAATTTCCTTCGCTGGTCGCCCTGATGGCGGGGACGACCCGGTTCCCGCCCGCCGGCTCGGCCATGGTCGCCCGCGTGGTCGAGCGCGCCACGGCGTTCAGCGACGACGACCTCAACGCGCTTTGCGAGGCGGCGCATTCTGCCATCATCGAGGGGGGCGGCTTCGGCTGGGTCAATCCGCCGGGGCGGCACGCCCTGGAGAGCTATTTCCGCGGCCTCCTGCTGGTGCCGGAACGCGAGCTGTTCATCGCGCGCCTCGACGGTGTCATCGTCGGTTCGGCGCAGCTCGTGCGGCCGCCGCGCAACAACGAGGCCCAGGCCTTCGCGGCACAGCTCATGCACTCGTTCATCGCGCCCTACGCGCGCGGCCACGGGCTGGCGCGGCTGCTGACGGAGCGCGTGGAGGAGGGCGCCCGCGCGCTCGGCTACCAGGTGCTGAACCTCGACGTGCGCGAAACCCAGCACGTGGCGATCCGGATGTATGAAACGCTCGGCTTCGAGCGCTGGGGCACCCATCCGCACTACGCGCGCGTGGCGGGACAGACCGTGCGCGGCTTCCATTACTTCAAGCTGCTCCAGCTCCGCGCTCGAAAGCCCTGATGCCGGGTTTGACCTTGTTTCCCGCGATCGACCTCAAGGATGGCGCGTGCGTGCGGCTGCGGCGCGGCGAGATGGACCAGAGCACCGTCTATTCGGACGATCCGGGATCGCAGGCGCGCGCTTGGCAGCAGGCCGGGTTCGCTTGGCTCCATGTGGTCGATCTCAATGGCGCGTTCGCGGGGCGGGCGGTGAACGGCGACGCCGTGGCGGCGATCCTGCGGGCGGCGACGGTGCCGGTGCAGCTCGGGGGGGGCATCCGCGACATGGCCGGCATCGAGGCCTGGCTTGCAGCCGGCGTGCGCCGGGGGATCCTGGTGAGGGCGGCGGTGAAGCGGCCGGCTCTGGTGCGCGAGGCCTGCCGGGCGTTTCCGGGC
>CAXUIE010000054.1:0-207 GCA_964250825.1 uncultured Acidisphaera sp.
CCATCCTGGCCTCGCTCACCAACGCTGTCGTGCTGCTGGTCAGCGTCGGCGCCATCGCCGTGGAGGCCGCGCAGCGGCTCGCGGCCGGCATGCCGCCGGGTGCGGTCGGCGGCAGGACCGTGATGCTGGTCGCCGCGGCCGGCATTCTGGTCAACGGCGCCACGGCGTGGCTGTTCGCGCGCGGGCGGCGAGGCGATCTGAATGTGC
>CAXUIE010000054.1:217-5223 GCA_964250825.1 uncultured Acidisphaera sp.
ACGTCACCCAGATTATGCGCGGCGCGTTCCTGCACATGGCGGCCGACGCGGTCGTGTCGGCAGGCGTGGTCGCCTCGGGCTTGATGATCCTGCTGACGCGATGGACCTGGCTTGACCCCGCCGTGAGCCTCGTGATCGCCGCGATCGTCCTTGTGTCGACCTGGGGCTTGCTGCGGCAGAGCGTGGATCTGGCGATGGACAGGGTTCCGGAGGGCGTGGACGCGGACCGCGTGCGAGCCTACCTCGCTGGCCTGCCGAGTGTTACGGAGGTGCACGACCTCCACATCTGGGGCCTGAGCACGACGGAAACGGCGCTGACCGCGCACCTCGTCCGCCCGAATGCCGGGCAAGACGACGCCCTGCTGCGGCAGGCCTGCGCAGAATTGCGCGCGCAATTCGGCATAGGGCACGCCACGTTGCAGGTCGAGCACGGTGACCCGTCCCAACCTTGCGTGCTTGCGTCCGACGACGTGGTCTGAGAGCGAAGTTCGCCTCTAGGACGGCGCCCGCTCCCGGGTGTGGGCGCCCCGTCTTTGAGGCACGGCTCAGGAAACCTTATGGTCCCCCGTGAACTGGACCAGCATGCCATCCGTGTTCCCGGCGTGGTCCAGGTAGAAGCCGACCACCTGGCCCTTGTCGTTGATCCCGTTCGCCACGGTGGAGCCGTTCGCGTTTGGATCGTCGATGGTGACGTAGTTGTGGCCCTGGAGGCTGTACAGGAAACCGTGAGTGTTGCCGTCCGAACCGACAAACGACCCGACGACCTGATGCTCGTTGTTCAAACCGAGCGCCTGGACGTTGAAGGCACCCTGTGGGCCAGTTAGCCAGTCGGAGCTGCCGTTGTCCTCCCGGACAAAGCCGATGGTTCCGTTGCCATTCGACACGAAGCCAGAGACGTCGCCATGATCGGTGATCCCGGTCGCCGTCACGCTGCTGAACCCGCGACGTTCACCCGACCAGTGTGTCCGCGTGATTGCAGTCGGGAGTTGCGGCCGCCGCGCAGATCGGGATACGCGCGCAGCGGGGCGTGCTGCTGGTCGGCGCCTATTTGGCGCCGAGCACCGGGGCCTCGATCGCACTTGGCGGGCTCATCGCCGTCACCATGCTGAGCGCCCGCGTAGCCCAGCCGCTCGCCGGGTTGGCCAAGCTGATGGAGGACATCGGCGGTGCGCACCGGGACCGCGCTGGCCGCTTCAGTGCTGAACCAGAAGCCCGAGTCGTTCGATCCGGCCGCGAGGCGCAGAACCAGCCCTTCGTGTCCGACCGCAGTCCGGCCGGGCAGCTCCAGTCGATGATCTTCGCCCAGCGCCATGCGGAGCGGACGTCGCGGCTGGAAAACTTCCGGCAGAAGATCGGCGCCCGAGCGCCTTTACCTCTTGGATACCCTACGGCGGGCATTGTGCCCGAGTGCCAGGGCGATGCTTTGCGCGATCCCGGCGCGCACCAACGCAGGGCCAGCAAGCACGCCGCCGCTGATCGGCCCGACCGTGAGGGTCCGCTGCTTGCCGAGTGCCGCGAGCGCGGCGCGGGCCACCGTGGCCGGTGACTGCGCCCCGGGCAGATTGGCGCCAAAGCCCGAGCGCGATGCGAAACGCGTGCGGGTCGCGGTCGGACAAAGCGCCAAGATGTCCACGGGATCGCGCGCATGCTCGGCCGCCAACGCTTCCGCGAGCGATAAATCGAACGCCTTGGAAGCGGCATAGGTCGCGAGAAAGGGAACCGGAAAGAAGGCGACCTCGCTCGCCGTCACGATCACGCCGGCTCGCGCCCCATCCGCCCGCGCGCGCTCGATCATGCCCGGCAGCAAGCGGCGCAGCAGCAGGAGCGGTGCGATCACGTTAACCTCGACGGTGGACCGCAGCACGGCTTCTTCGGTCGCCGTGAATGGCCCATAGGGGCCCTGCCCGGCGTTGCACAGGAACAGGTCGGCGGCGAACCGTTCCGCCGCTTGGACTAGCGCATCACGGCCGCCGTCGGTCGAGAGATCGGCCGGGCAGCTCTCGACCGTCCGGCCTTCCTTGCCGAGTTCCACCGCGAGCCGCTCCAACTCATGCGGATCGCGGCCGCTCAGGAGCAAGCCCGTCTCGGGAAGCAAGGCCTCGGCGAACGCGCGGCCGATTCCGCTCGACGCCCCGGTGATGAGCGCCCGCCGATGATAGCGTGTTGGTGTCCGCGTCATGGATGATAGGTGTTTCCGCCAAACGCCGTGGCAAGCGCACCAAAGCGCGAGGTTGGGGTTGCGATCCCACCCAACTCGCTAATTCGTGAACTGCCAGCCTGAGAAGGAGCGCACGCGTATGCTGCGTCGCAAAAACGACTTTCGGTCGAAGGCTAGCGACCTTGTGGCCCGATCATCATCGCGCGGCGCAACAGAGCCAGACTTCCGAGTTCGAGCGTCTAAAAACCGTATTGTTTGCTCAATCGCGCCTATATTTCAGAAAAGTCCCGAACTAAAGATGCACTTATTGTTGCTGGTACGACCGGAGAGCCCGGGCTTCGTCATGTTGTTGAGATATCCTCGACCAGGATGTCGGTGGTTTAATCCCGTCGTTATCTACGGCCCATCGCTTCAGGGTCGGCGATTGGAAATCGAATAAGGAGAGCTGCCGATGGCGTCGGTCACAGTCCTCGGGGCAGGCGGTTCGACCGTTTCACTGACCTATGACACCCAAACAAACGCCGTCATCGCGGGGCAGCTGGCGAGCGCGATCAGCGACGCCGTCAGCAATGGCTCCTTGCGGCCAGCCACCGACACGTCCGGACCACCGCCCAGCCTCCCGAGCGGGACCATTGGGCAGTTCGTGCAAACACTGCCAGGCGTGACCTTGCTTCCGGCGGGCTACGAGGCGGTGGTGAACACTGCGTCCAACGCGATCATACTCGGCGCGACCGGCGACGGGCAGTCCGTGCTGTCGGGCAGCGGCGGCCTTACCTACTTGCCGGCCAGCGGCAGCGGCACGATCGTTGCCGGCGGCGGGGCGAACAGGATCGTCATTCCTCCTTCCGACGCGGGGAACTGGTCGTTCGCCACCGGCAACGGCAACGATTATGTGCTCGCGGCAGGCGGCGGCAACGACACAATCGCGACCGGGGGTGGGCACAACACGATCGCGCTCGGCGGCGGCAATGACCTGATAAACGCAACCGGGGACGACACGATCCTGGCCGGCGGGGGCGCCTCGACCGTGGTCGCCAGCGGGTCCCAGCCCACGGTGATCTTCGGCGGGTCGGGCGCGCTCACCTTCATCGGTGGCTCGGGGGGCGCCACGGTGTTCGGTGGCCAGGGCTCCGAGACGCTGATCGGAGGGAGCGGTTCCAACGCCTTCCGCGGCGGTTCGGCCGGCAGCAACGTGATGCTCGCCGGCACGGGGCAAGCGACCCTGTTCGGCGGCGGCGACGGTGACCAGCTCTACGCGGAAGGCAGCAACGCTCAGGTGCTGAACGCGGCGTCTGGAAACGAAACGCTGTTCGGCGGATTCTCGTCGGGCAACGATACGTTCGTCGGCGGTTCGGGCAACGCGACCATGACGGGCGGCAGCGGCGGCGACGCCTTCCAGTTCGTCAAGGGGGCGGCCGGCGGCAGCGACCTGGTGCAGAATTTCACCAGCAAGGATTTGATCACCTTGACCGGCTACGGCCCGAGGGCGGTCGCTCACGCGCTCGACTCCGCGACGACAACGGCCGGTTCGACCACCATCACCCTGCAGGACGGCACCACGGTCACGTTCGCGAACCTCGCCAAGCTGACGCCCTCCAACTTCGGTTAGTCGGCGAGGCCGCCCCGGATCGCCGCGCGCGGTCCGGGCGCTGCTGGAAGGGTCAGCGCGCCAGCGTAAAACGTCCTGAGCAGTAGGAAAGATGCTTGGGATCCCTGACCCGCGTCAGCTCCGAGGGTGGACCCTGGCGGTCAATCCATGACCGCCGGGTGATGGTCGTCGGGGCTCGCGGCGCGTGCGACCCGCGGGCGCTTCAACAGCAGCAGCAGCAGCACCGCAGGAACCGTGGTGAGCATCATCAGCTTGAAATCGTCGAGATAGGCGATGATCTCCGCCTGCCGGTTGACCAGCTGGTCGAGCATGGAAAGGCCCTGCCGCGCTGTCACTGGGTCCCCTGGGACGGGAGCGATGATCCAGTACTGGCCGATATTGCCGCCGACCTGCAGCGCGCGATTGAAGGGCGTGACAGCACCGCCGATTTCCTGATGCAGCACCTGCGTGTTGTGGGCGAGCGTCGCCGACATCACCGAAATGCCGATCGCGCTGCCGACATTGCGGAACAAGCTAAGCAGCGATGTCCCGTCCGTGCGAAACTGCGCTGGCAACGTCCAGAACGCGAGCACCTGCAGCGGCACGAACACGAAGCCTAGTCCCGCTCCTTGCAGCAGAATGCAGAAGATCACTTCCCACCGCGATACGTCCGGCGTCCAGGCGGTCATGATCCACATCGAATAGAGCAGGATGAGCAAGCCGACGAACATGATGGCGCGTGGGTCGTAGCGGCCCGACAGGCGCCCTCCCACCAGCATGGCGCCCATGGTGCCGATGCCGCGCGGCGCCAGCAGCAGCCCGGCGGCGGCGACCGGGTAATCCGAAAGCGTTTGCAGCCAGGGCGCGAGCAAGGCGGAGCTCGCCAGCAGCACGGAGCCGACCGCAAACATCATCAAGACGCCCGCAAGCAGGTTGCGGTCCCGAAACACCGCCGCCTTGATGAACGGATTGGGGGCGGTCGCCATATGCACGACGAAAAGGTAAAAGCCGAGCCCGGCAAGCACGGCCTCGATGATGATCTCTCGCGAGCTGAACCAGTCCTGGTCCTGACCGCGGTCCAGCATCATCTGCAGGCATCCAATGCCGATCGACAGCACGGCGAAGCCGATCCAATCGAACCGCATGCCGGACTGTGATTGGCTTTTCGGCATGAACCAGAGCAGACCAAGGGTCGCCGCAACCCCCACGGGCAGGTTGACGTAGAACACCCAACGCCAGTTGTACCACTCGGTCAGGAAC
>CAXUIE010000054.1:5233-13719 GCA_964250825.1 uncultured Acidisphaera sp.
GCCCCAGCATCACGCCGACGCCCCACAACGCCATCGCCGAGCCGCGCTGCTCGGCGGGGTAGATGTCGAGCATGGTCGCTTGCGACAACGGCACGAGTGCCGCGCCGAACACGCCCTGCAGCAACCGGAACGACACCATTTGAGGCAAGGACTGCGCCGCGCCGCACAGCATGGAGGCCACGGTGAAGCCGATGACGCACATCAAGTACAGATTCTTGCGACCGAACCGGCTGGCGAGCCATCCGACCGGCGCCGTCATGATCGCGGCCGCCGTCACGTAGGACGTCAGAACCCAGGTGATCTCGTCGTAGCTCGCCGACAAGCTGCCCTGCATGTAGGGCAGTGCGACGTTGGCGATGGTCGAGTCGAGCGCCTGCATCAGGGTCGCCGCCATCGTGCAGGCGGTGATGATGCCGCGGTTCGGTATCCGGACGAAGCCGGAGGTCGCCTCGCTCATGGCCGCGGTCGTCAGAGAAGGTCGGCGAATGTGCGGTGGTGGCCCGTGTCGATGGAGGCTTCCACGCTCATGCCGGAACGGAGCGGCGGCGCGCCGGGCTGTGGCTCTACCGCGATGCGCACCTGGATGCGCTGCACCACCTTGACCCAGTTCCCCGACGAGTTCTGCGCCGGCAACACCGAAAACTCCGACCCGCTGTTCGGCGCGATGCTTTGCACGGTGCCCGACCAGGTCCGGCCCGGGTACGTGTCAATGGAAACGTTCACTGGATCGCCCGGCTTGACCCAGGTCAGCTCGGTTTCCTTGGGGTTCGCCTCGATCCAGACCTGCTCGGTGGAGACGATGCCAAACGCCGCCGTGCCGGCGAGAAGGAACATGCCCGGCTGTACGCTATCGACCATCGTGACCACGCCGGTGTAGGGGGCGTAGAACACAGAGTGATCGAGTTGGCGCTGCGCCTCGTCCACCGCGGCCTGCGCTTTGAGGTATTCCGGCATGGAGGCGACGTCGATGTCCGGCTTGCCGCCAAGCTTTGCCAACTGAACCTGCGCCGACAGCCGGAGCGAGTCGAGCCCGCGCTGGTCAGAGATCAGCGCGAACCGGGCGGCGTCGTAATCGGAGCGCGACACGTCGCCACGACTGACAAGATTGGATCGCCGGTCGAAGTTGACCTGATCGAGCTGGACCTGCGCTCCCTTGGCGTCGATGTCGCGCAGCATCCGCTCGTAGTCCTCCTTCATCGCGTCAAGACTGAGCGCCACTTGCGAAAGATTTGCCTTTGCGGCAGCCAACGCGATCACAAACTGGCGCGGATCGAAGCGCAGCAATACGTCTCCCTTGTGCACGAGTTGCCCCTCGCGCACCGGCACCTCGGCGACGATGCCGTTGATGTCGGTGGAAAGCGTTTCCCGCGCCGCGCGGGCGTATGCGTTATCAATAGTAACGAAGCGGCCGCCTTGTAGCCACCAGGCAAGCGCGCCAACGACGACAAGCATCACCCCACCGGCCATGAGCAGCCAACGAAGCAACTGGCGCGAGGCACGGGTGCGGACAGGCGCCGGCGCGTCCGTCACGCGCGCGCTGGCGATGGGGGCAGTTGTCGACGACATTCAGGCCATCTCCCCTACGGGCGTCAGCGCGTCGTCCGCGCGGGCCTCGGCGCGCCGCGCCGCACGGCCGCCTCCGCTTAGCGTATCCTTCATGCGCAAAAGCGCCCCCGTTGTCGTCCGCAAGGTTGCGTCATCTATTCCGTCCGTCAGCATTCGCGTCATGTCCGCCCGTTGCAGGTCCATCTCCCGCAGCACCGGCAGCGCGGCCGGGCGCAGATGGAGGCGCCAGATGCGCCGGTCGCGGACGTCCGGCCGGCGCTCGACCATGGCCCGGCTCTCCAATCGATCGATCAACCGGGCGACCGTCATCGGCTCCACGTCCATGATCTCGGCCAGCTCCTTCTGGGAAATGCCAGGCTGGCGCTCAAGCCAGACGAGGATCGCCCACTGCGCCCGCGTCATGCCGTGCGCGCGCGCCCGCTTGTCCGCTTCCACCCGAAGCAGCCGGGCCACATCGTGCAGCACGAATAATAGTTCATCGCCGAAATCCGTCACGGGGGCACCTGATCTAACCGGTGCTACAATAAGCAGGGCTACGATATCTTTCCAGACCGTAAGCCATGCTCGAAACGCAACGCTTGCTTCGGCCGGCCGGTGCGGCAAGCTTCGGCTGCTCGAGGCGGAGGGAGATATTGACCTATTTCTGGGTGGCGTTCGGCGGCGCGCTCGGCAGCATGCTCCGGTTCTGGATAACGGGGACGGTGGCGGAGTTCACCGGGCTGCGGTTTCCCTGGGGCACGCTCCTCATCAATGTGCTTGGGTCGCTCATCATAGGATTGGTGGCCGGGTTGACATTGGTCCCTGAACGCCTCGGCTGGCACCCGGATATGCGCATCTTCCTGATGACCGGATTCTGTGGCGGCTTCACCACCTTCTCGGCCTTCAGCCTCCAAACGATCGAGCTGCTACAATCGGGCGAGGCCGCCGCCGCCTCCGCCTACATCGTCGCTTCCGTCATCCTGTGCGTCGCGGCGGCGTGGGCCGGCCTGCTACTCGGGCGGGCCTGAGCGTTACAATTCAACACGGACCAGACGCATTGCGGCCGTGTTGCGCGCCTAGATCTCCCGGCGAAGGAGACACGCAAATGCAAAAGCACTACCGGAGCACGTTGCGGGCGGTCGCGGCTGTCGGGATGGCCTTGGCGTTGTCGGGCTGCGTCTTTGTACCTGCCTACTACCCGCGCTACGCGTATCATCCACACCGCTATTTTTACTATCCATAAAGGCGGCGAACGAGCAACGCTCCCGGGCGGCGCCGTCAGGGTATGATATCGCCTCGCCTGCTCGGGAGCGTCATGGATTATCGCAAACTCGGTCGCAGCGGCCTCAAAGTATCCCCGCTTTGCCTCGGGACGATGATGTTCGGCGGCCCGACGGACGAACCCACCGCGGCGCGGATCGTGGCAAGGGCGCGGGAGCAGGGCGTCAACTTCATCGATACCGCCAACACCTATGCTGAGGGGCGTTCCGAGGAGATCGTCGGGCGGGCCATCGCGGCGCAACGGAGTTGGTGGGTGCTGGCCACCAAGATCGCCAATCCGCTCGGCGAGGGGCCGAACCAGCGCGGGCTGTCCCGGCGCTACGTGTTCGATGCGACGGAAGCCAGCCTGCGCCGGCTCCGCGCGGAGGTGATCGACCTGCTCTACCTGCACCGGGAAGATCACGACACGCCGCTCGATGAGACGGTGCGGGCGCTCGCCGACCTCGTTCGCCAAGGCAAGATCCGTTACGTCGGGCTGTCCAACTTCCGGGCTTGGCGCGTCGCCGCTTTCTGTCGTTTGTGCGACGAGGCCGGGATCGACCGGCCGGTCGCGAGCCAGCCGCTGTACAATTTGCTGAACCGTCAGGTGGAGGTCGAGCACCTTCCGGCGTGCGCCCATTTCGGCGTGGGCGTCGTGCCCTACAGCCCGCTCGCGCGCGGCGTGCTCAGCGGCCAGTACCAGCCCGGCGCGAAGCCGGCGGAGGGCACGCGCGCCGGGCGGGGCGACAAGCGGATGCTGGAAACCGAATGGCGGCCGGAAAGCCTGGCGGTCGCAGCGGCGGTGGCCGAACACGCCCGGGCGCGCGGGATGGCGCCTGGGCGCTTCGCGATGGCCTGGGTACTGAACAACGGCCTGGTCACGTCGGCGATCGGCGGCCCGCGCACGGAAGCGCAATGGGAGGATTACGTTCAATGCCTTTCCGTTCGGCTCGACGCGGCCGACGAGGCGCTGGTTAACCGGCTCGTGCCGCCGGGTCACGCCTCCACCCCGGGCTACAACGACCCCGCCTACCCGATCGAGGGACGGGTGCCGCGATCGACGCCGCGCCCGCTCGCGTAACGCCCGGTGCGTTGCCCTGACGCCGGCGGCGCGGATCGCCGGCGGAGTGCCGCGCTGAAGCTTTACGCGTAGGCCGGCTTGCGGCCATGCCGCCCCAAGTCATCGCCACGAGCGTTTTCATGGAAAAGCGCTTGCGGGGCTAACTCCCCGGAGCAGCCAGCCTGAAACGACGGACCTCGATCCACTGCCAGACCAAGAGAATGGGCACCCCGAGTGCCAGGTCGCGCGCCCGGCCGAGGATCGACACGCCGAGGGAGAGGTCAGGCGGTACGCCGAACAGCAGACCGAAGCCGGCATAGCCCGCTTCCTGCACCCCGGCATTGCCGGGCACCACGAAGGTGACCGATAGCACGGCGCGCAATAGCGCCTCGATCACCAGGGCATCCTCGAAGTCGATGTCGGCGCCGAGCAAGTGATACGCCAGCCAACTGCCGAACGCCGACCCGATCCAGCCGATCAGGTGAATGAACACGGCAAGGAAGAGGCGTCCGGTGCGGCCGTAGATGTGGCCGAGTTCCCCCTGAAGAACCCCCACCCGCTCGTTGGCGTCGTTGAACCAGTGCCCGGCCACCCAACGGCCGAGCTTGGCGAAGATCGAACTCGCACCCTGTTGCACCGCGAAGAACCCGGCCAGGGCGAGCACGCCCAAGCCGAGCCCGACCGCGAGCGGGACCGCCACCGGGGAGTTGGGGTCGCGGGACAGCAGCAGGCATAGGCCCACCAGCGCGAACAGCATCTGCGCCAGCAACTCGGCCGTGACATCCACGACGACGGAAGCGGTGGCGAGCTGCCAGGAAACGCCGCGCAGGGTGAGCGCGCGCGCGCCGAACACGAAGCCTCCCACCGGCGAGAAGGGCAGGCAGTTCGTCGCGGCGTCGCGCACCATGCGTGCCCAAACATACGCCCAGGTAGGGCCGCGCTCGGCGATCAGCGCCCAGGCCAGCCCGAGCGGGACGAACAACAGCAATTGCCAAGCAAGCAGCAGGGCGAACCCGTGCCACCGGATCGAGAGGACGGCGCGAACCACGTGGGCGAAGCCGAACCAGCCCACCAACAGCGTCCCGGCCGCCAGGCCAGCGATCGCCAATCCGATCGATAATCTTTTCACGATCTCTTCAGTCGGGCGGCCCTCGGCGGCATGGGTCGCGGGGGCTCTACACCGGATCGCCCTGTCCGGGCTATAGCGCGGACGTGAGCACGTCCAACGCTGCAACCTTGGTGACGGGGGCGACCGGCTTCGTCGGCTCGGCTGTGGCGCGCGTCCTCGAGGCGCGCGGCCACGCGCTCCGCCTGCTGGTGCGCCCGGGGTCCGACCGACGCAACCTCGCGGGGCTGGCGGGCGAGTTGGTGCAGGGCGATCTGACGGACGCAGCCTCGCTCGCCCGCGCGGTGCGAGGGTGCGGCACGGTGGTCCATGTCGCGGCCGACTACCGGATCTGGGTGCCGGACCCCGAAGCGATGATCCGCGCCAACGTGGGGGGCACGCTAGCCTTGATGAGCGCGGCGCAGGAGGCCGGGGTCGGACGGATCGTCCACTGCTCCTCCGTCGCCGCCCTCGGCCTGACCAAGGACGGCTCGCCCGCCAACGAGACGACTCCCGCGACGGAGGAGGCGATCGTCGGGGTGTACAAGAAGTCGAAGTACCGCGCCGAACAGGCGGTGCTCGACATGGTGCGCCAGCACGGGCTGCCTGCCGTCATCGTCAACCCCTCGACGCCGGTCGGCCCCCGCGACATCAGGCCGACGCCGACCGGCAAGATGATCGCCGACGCCGCGGCCGGGCGCATGCCGGCGTACATCGACACCGGGTTGAACATCGTCCATGTGGACGACGTCGCCGAGGGGCACGCGCTCGCCCTGGAGCGGGGGACGATTGGGGAGAAATACATCCTGGGCGGCGAGAACCTGTTTCTGCGCGACCTGCTCGGGTTGATCGCGTCCGTCGCCGGCCGCCGCAAGCCACGGGTCAAGCTGCGGCACGACCTCCTGTGGCCGTTGGCGATCGGCATGGAAGCGACGGCCCGGCTCACCGGGGTCGCCCCCATGGTCAGCCGCGATCACCTACGGATGGCCCGCAAGCGCATGTTCTTCTCCTCCGCCAAGGCGATCGCCGATCTTGGCTACCAGCCGCGGCCGGCCCAGGCCGCCGTGGAGGACGCGGTGGCCTGGTTTCGCGCGCACGGCATGGTGCCCTGATGGTGGCACTCGCCGCCGTTTCGCTGCTGATTTGGGCTTACCTGCTCGGCTTGCACGGCCGGTTCTGGCAGGCGGGGCCGCTGCTCGACCCGTCCCCCAACCTCCCCTCGTGGGAGGGGGTTGGGGGAGAGGTCGC
Source organism: uncultured Acidisphaera sp. (assembly GCA_964250825.1). Lineage (GTDB taxonomy): Bacteria > Pseudomonadota > Alphaproteobacteria > Acetobacterales > Acetobacteraceae > CAVWQV01. Next base: position 11,452 of record CAXUIE010000054.1, read on the forward strand.
GGTCGTGGTGCCGGCGCGCGACGAGGCGGACGGCATCGCGGCGTCCGTGCGCTCATTGCTAGCGCAGGACCATCCCCACCCGCTCCGGGTGATCGTGGTGGACGACCAGAGCACCGACGGCACCGGCGCGATCGTCCGCGCCATCGCCGACCCTCGCTTGCGCGTGATCGAGGGCCGGCCGCGCCCACCCGGCTGGAGCGGCAAGCTGTGGGCGGTGTCGCAAGGAATCGCCGCAGCCGGCGACGCCGCGTTCCTCCTGCTCACGGACGCCGACATCGTGCACGACCCGCGCCACCTTGCGACCCTCCTCGCCAAGGCCGAGCGGGACGGGCTCGACCTCGTCTCCGAGATGGTTGCGCTCGCCTGCGAAAGCTGGGCGGAGCGGGCGCTGGTGCGCGCGTTCGTGTTCTTCTTCCAGCTGCTCTACCCCTTCGCCCGGGTAAACGACCCCCGCCGCGCGATCGCGGCAGCGGCCGGCGGGACCATTCTGGTGCGTGCGCAGGCGCTGGCGCGGATCGGCGGGGTCGAAGCCGTGCGGGGCGCGCTGATCGACGACGTCGCCCTCGCGGCGGCGGTCAAGCGCGGCGGGCCGATCTGGCTCGGCCACAGCCGGCTTGCGCGCTCCGTCCGCCCCTATCCTTGCCCGGCCGACATCTGGCGCATGGTGACGCGCACCGCCTTTGTCCAGCTTCGCCGCTCGGTCGTGCTGCTCGTGCTTTGCGTCGGCGGCATGGCGCTGACCTGGCTGGCGCCCCCCCTTCTCGCGCTGTTCGGCCACGGTGCGGCGCGCTGGATGGGTCTGGCCGCGTGGGCCGGGGCTGCGGCGTCCTACGTCCCGACACTGCGCCGGTTCGGCCGTTCCCCGCTTTGGGCGCCCTTCCTGCCGCTGGTCGCCTCCTTCTACATGGCGGCGACCGTGGGTTCGGCGGTCCACCATCTCCGGGGGCGCGGCGTGGTGTGGAAGGACCGCGCCTACCGGAGTGCGGACGCGTGAGCAGCACGGTGGCTGGCTCAGTCGAGGCCTGGTCGGGCAAGGACCGCGGCGACGAAAATTTCCCGGTCGGTTCCACCCTCGTCGCACCACGACTGCGGCCGCACGTTCATGCCTTTTACGCTTTCGCGCGCAACGCCGACGACATCGCCGACAGCGCCATTCTCCCGCCGGATGAAAAGCTGGCGCGGCTCGACGCGATGGAGGACGCGCTGCTCGGCCGCGCAGCCGTCGACTCACCGAGCGCCGCGCGGCTGCGCGCGAGCTTGCGTGAAACCGGTGTTGCCGCCCGCCACGCGACCGACCTGCTGATCGCCTTCCGGCGCGACGCGACCCAGCGGCGCTACGCGAGCTGGGACGAGCTGTATGATTATTGCCGGTTCTCGGCGATGCCGGTCGGCAAGCACGTGCTCGACCTACACGGCGAGGACGCGGACACGCACGCCCCGTCCGACGCGCTGTGCGCTTCGCTGCAAGTGCTCAATCATTTGCAGGATTGCGCCAAGGATCTGGACGCCCTTGATCGTTGCTATCTCCCGGCCGACATGCTTGCCCAGCACGGCGCCGACGTGGACCATGTGCGGGCGCGTTCAACGTCGCCCGGGCTGCGTCGAGTGCTCGATACGTTATTGGACAAGGTGGACACGCTCAACCACGCGGCGCGCGACCTGCCGCGACGGGTGCGGGACCGGCGGCTTCGCGTCGAGACGGCGGTGATCGTGGGGTTGGCGCACCGGCTTGCCACGCGGCTGCGCGCCGGCGATCCGCTGGCAGCGCGCGTTAAGCTCACCAAGCCGGACGCGGTCAGGAGTGTCGCGGCCGCGCTCCGGTTCCTGCCGTGACGGCGCTTGGCGCAACCCCTGCCGACCTCCAGGTGATCGAGGCGATCGTGCGCGCGGCCGGCACCTCGTTCTATCGAGGAATGCGCGTGCTGCCGCCGGACCGCAGGGCCGCGATGTACGCGATCTACGCCTTCTGCCGGCGGGTCGACGACATCGCCGACGAGGAGAACGAATTTTCCGAACGCGCGCGCCGTCTCGATGAGTGGCGGGCGCGGGTGGACGCGCTTTATCGCGGCGAGGCGGACGATGCGGTGACGCGCGTGCTGCTCGCGGCCGCGCGGACGTTCGGCCTGCGCAGACCGGATTTCCAGGCCGTGATCGACGGGATGCAGATGGACGCGGAGACGGCGATCGTCGCGCCCGAGCTCCGCACGCTCGACCTATACTGCGACCGCGTGGCCGCCGCGGTCGGGCGGCTGTCGGTGCGGGCGTTCG
>CAXUIE010000055.1:0-2415 GCA_964250825.1 uncultured Acidisphaera sp.
GCTTGGGAACCAACGACCGGGGCGCTGTGGACGGCCGTCAACGAGCGCGACGAACTCGGCAGCGACCTCGTGCCCGACTACATGACGGCGGTGAAGGACGGCGCCTTCTACGGCTGGCCCTACAGCTATTACGGCCAGCACGTGGATACCCGGGTCAAGCCGCAGCGCCCCGACCTCGTGGCGGCGGCGCTCCCGCCCGACTACGCGCTCGGCAACCACACCGCGTCGCTCGGCCTCGCCTTCGCCCGGCCCTGCGCGCTCCCGCCGCCTTTCACCGATGGAGCGTTCGTGGGACAGCACGGGTCATGGAACCGCCGACCGCCGGCCGGCTACAAGGTGGTGTTCATACCATTCGCCAACGGACGCCCCGCCGGCTCGCCGATCGACATGCTGACCGGGTTTCTCGACGCGGACGGCAACGCGCTCGGCCGGCCCGTCGGCGTGGCGCTCGCTGCGGACGGAGCGCTCCTTGTCGCCGACGACGTCGGCAATAGGGTTTGGAGGGTCGCGGCGGCCGGCCACCGCCCCGTCGCGTCCGTCCGTTGACCCATTTGGCGGCATGCGGGCGTTTTCAGCTTGCTCTCGCAGCCTCGGGCCGGCTGCGCCTTGGCCTCGCGCGACCGGAACGCTGAGACGTGTAGCCGGATTTTACAACCTTGGCGGGGGCGACGGGTCCTTGCAGTGGAAAGGTATTGAAAATCCGCTATATCCATTGGCGGCATGCGCCTTGCTGCGCAACCCGCATCGGAGCACTCACCGCATTGACCAGGGCCCCGCGACGTTGTCTTCGACCGCCGCTCCGGCGCCCGCCTTTGGAGCGGGTCGCGTATGGCGTAGGCTCGCCCGGCGGGGTCGGGGTTTCGATTTGAGCTTGGATCAGGAAAGCTAACATGGACCGACCGGATTTCCGGCGCCCGACCGATCTGCGCCTCCAGGTTATGGCGTCAGTTTGCTCGCCCGGCGGTGCAGCGTGAGCACCACGTCCACGCGCCATCCCCTGCTCACGTTCCTTGCTTGGCAGGCGGTCGGACTGACGCTGCTCCTTGCCCACATCGGCATGGTCGTTCTGACCGGGAACGCCGTGCTGCCCGTGTTGGTGACCGCTTCCGTCGTCGCGATGCTCTACCTCGTGAGCCCGCTTTCCGGTTTCGCGGTGTTCTTGCAGGCTTTGCTGTATCAGAACGTTTGCGTCAGCCTGATATCCGGCTGGCTCACGCCCGACCTGTTCCGCCAGACCTCGGGGACGAGCTTCTTCCTGATGCTGCCGTTGACGGGCATCGCCGCCTGGAGGCTGTGGCTGTCAGGCCGAAACCGCCGCACGCTGATGTATCTCGCTTTGGCGATGGTCGCGTTGCTCGGCTACGCGGCTGTCGGGGCCGCGCGGGCTTCGCCGAGCTCGGCGGCCGCGTATGTTCGAAGCAGTTCGGCGGTACTGATGGGCGTGCTGATCGGCTGGGATCTTAGTCGGGAGAACAGCTACCGGACGGTCGCGATCTGCTTCCTCGTGTCTTTGCTGCTGGGCCTTGGGCTCACGCTCTGCGAGGTGGCGTTCCCCATCGACTATTACGAGGCGATCAGCGCGCCGCGCTACTATTACATCAGCCACATGAACGCGATGGCCTCCGGCGAGATCGATGTCAGGACTGGCCGTGACGTGGTGAACATGCTCACCGACTCGTTCTTCAACATCGGCGGCGGTTCGAGCCACTCGCTCCGGTTCGGCGGGCCGAACATGCACTCGGTCAGCTACGCTTACGTCATGGCGATCGGCGCTTTGGTCGCGCTGTCGATCGGGGCGGGCTGGTTCGCGCTGCCCATTCTCCCTCTTATGTTCCTCATTGGGGTCAAGGGCAGCTCCATCCTGCTCATCGGCACCGTTTTGCTTTGGGTGATAGGCCGCCTATTCGGAACCAGGGTGCTGGCTGTCGCCGGGTTGGCTCTCGGGACCACCTACCTGGCCGGAGCCATCAAGTTCGGCATCGAGTCGGGCGACTACCACGTGCTTGGCCTGCTCGGTGGCGTGAACGGGTTTATACACAACCCGATCGGCCACGGCCTCGGCGTGGGCGGCAATCTTTCATCTACCGTCACGAGCACCGATCTGACGAAAATGTGGGACAACAACCAGCATTTTGGAGCCGACGTGCCCCTGGAGAGCGCAATCGGCGTGCTGCTCTATCAGATGGGCGTGGCGTCGATCGCTGTCTTTTACATGCTCTGGACGGCGTTCGCATCGGGTTTTGGCCGGTTCCGCAGCCGCGTCGGCTTCATCCCGCTCGCCATTGCCGTGCTGACTTTCAACAGCGTGCTGCAGGAGGAGGCCTTCTCTCCCTACTCGATGGGCCTCCTTGCCGTCTTCGCCAGAGCGATCGCGCATGAAAGGCGCTGGATTGGCTCGGCAAGCCAGCGCCGCGC
>CAXUIE010000055.1:2425-13669 GCA_964250825.1 uncultured Acidisphaera sp.
CGCCTGCCGGCGCGCCCCCGCGCCGTACCGCCGGTGGAGGGGCGCGCCACCCCCCCGCCGCGCGGCGCCCGCCGCGCCCGCTTACGGATCGGGGCCAAGCCACGTGCCCGGGGCGATCGAGGCCCCGCCTCTCCGCGCGTGAGGCGCGCTCACTGGCGCGAGCCGATCCCAGCGCGGATACGCCGCGGCGACGGCCGCTCCGACCCGTTGCGCGTTTCGAGCAGCGAAGCCGTGCCTACCGCACCGTGCAGCGTCGGACGACGCCCCGGACGCCAGGTCGAAGGCGGAGCAGCGCGCCGGCCGATGGCTCCTGCTGGCGCTGTGCTGCATCGAGCTTGTCGGTCGCGCTCGTGACGTAAAGCTCCTCGAGGCGTTCGCCCCCGAAGGCGCACATGGTCGGCTGGCTTACCGGCAGCATGATGTCACGGTCGACCGAACCGTCCGCCCGATAGCGCCGCAAGCGGCCGGCGCCGTGCAGCGCGCACCAATAAGCGCCGTCCGTATCGACCGCCGCGCCGTCCGGCAGGCCCGACCCCTCGGGTAGTTGGGCGAAGCGACGCGGCGATCCGATGCGTCCATCTGGCGGGTCGAAGTCGTAGGCCATGATTTCGTGGCGCTGGCTGTGCGAAAGGTAGAATACGCGGTTATCCGGGCTCCAGGCCATGCCGTTGTGCAACTCGGCCGCGTCCGGCTCAGGCCGCAAGCCGCCGTCGAGGGTGAAGCTGTGCAGGGACGCGCGCCGCGGCGGCTGCGCGCCTTGATGCAGCGGATCGAACATGACACCGATCCAAAAGCGGCCGGTGGCATCGCAGGCGCCCTCGTTGAAGCGGTGCAGCGCCGGGTCGAACGGCGGGTCTGCAAGCCTCGTCAGACCTCCCGACGCGAAATGCAGCTTGAACACGCCTCGCCGCAGCGCCACGACCGCCCCGCTCAGATCTTGGAGCAGCGCGAAGCCGCCCAAATCGCTGGGCATCGCCCACGAGCGCTGTGCCTTTGATCGCGGATCGTAGCGGTATAGCGCCGGTCTCTTCACGTCGATCCAGTAGAGCGCCCCGTCCACGCTGGACCAGGTGGGCGACTCACCGATGATGGCACCAGCATCCAAGACGACTTCGATATCCATACCATCGCCTCCCTTGTGGCGGAACCGCACTCGGCGCTCGCGGTTCCACGCTCGGCTCCGCTCAGTTCGCGCCTAGCTTGGCGGTGGTTCTCTTACGCCACGCGACATCGCCCTGCTGATCGCGTAAGGTTGAGCGCCCTTTGGATCTGTCAGCCATGCCGGCCACCAGCGATCATTATGATCTCATCGTCATTGGCAGCGGCCCCGGTGGCGCGTCGCTTGCTCACCGACTGGCCGGCACGGGCAAGCGTATCCTGATGCTGGAGCGCGGCGACTACCTGCCGCGATCGCGCAGCAATTGGGATTCGAAGACCGTATTTGTTGATGGCACATATCAGGCCAAGGAGACCTGGTACGGGGCGGACGGGAGCAGCTTCCATCCCGGCCTGCACTACTTCGTGGGCGGCAACTCCAAGGTGTACGGCGCCGCGCTGTTCCGTCTCCGCGAACGGGATTTCGGGGCGCTGCAGCACCAAGCCGGGGTGTCTCCGGCATGGCCGCTGGGCTACGACGTGTTCGAGCCGTACTACACCGAAGCCGAGAAGCTGTTCCACGTGCATGGCCAGCGCGGCGAGGACCCGAACGAACCCTGGTCGAGCGCGCCCTACGCCTATCCGCCCGTCCAGCACGAGCCGCGCATCCAGGAACTGAACGATGTCCTGCGGCGGGAGGGCCTGCATCCCTTCCATTTGCCGCTTGGCATCAAGCTCGACCAAAACCCGGACGGCAGCGCAACCACCTACAGCCCGTGCATACGCTGCGATGCGTTCGATGGCTTTCCTTGTGCGATCAACGCCAAGGCGGACGCCCAAGTGATCTGCGTCGACCCGGCGCGCGCGGCGCATCCGAACTTCACCCTGTTGACGGGCGCCTACGTCAGCCGCCTGGAAGCCGATCCGGCCGGACGCAGCGTCAGCCGCGTGCATGTGGTCCGAAACAATCAATTCGAGCAGTATTCGGCCGACATCATCGTCGCCGCGTGCGGCGCGCTGAGTTCCGCGCTACTGCTGCTGCGCTCCTTGAGCGACGTGCACCCGAAGGGGCTGGCGAACGGCTCCGACCAGGTCGGGCGCAACTACATGCGCCACAACATGTCGGTCGTGATGGCGCTGCTGAAGGAGCCGAACCACACGGTGTTTCAAAAGACGTTGGCGTTCAGCGATTTCTATTTCGGCTCCGGCGACTGGAAGTTCCCCCTGGGGCTGGTCCAGATGTGCGCGACCTCGCACGGAGAGCAGATCCGTGGCGAGGCGGTCCCAGGATATCTTTCCTGGTTGCCCGAGATGCCGTTCGAGAAAATGGCGGAACACTCGATGGACTTCTGGCTGCAAAGCGAGGACCTTCCTCGGCCCGAAAACCGCATCTTCTATGACGGGGACCGCGTGGTGCTCGACATTCATGAAGGCAATCAGGAGGCTCACCGCCGTTTGCGCGCCAAACTGCAGGACCTGCTGCTGCCGATTGGCGCGTGGCCCCATCTCATCGAGCGGCGCCTTTACTTCGGCAAGGACATCCCGATCGGTGGCACCGCACATCAGGCCGGCACATGCCGTTTCGGGACCGACCCGGCCAACTCGGTGCTCGATCTCGACTGCAAGGCGCACGAGCTGGACAACCTTTATATCGCCGATGCGAGCTTCTTTCCCTCGATCGGCGCCGTGAATCCGACCCTGACGATCATCGCCAACGCGCTCCGCGTCGCCGACCGAATCAAGGAGCGGCTCGGGGCGTGAGGCGAACCCGCGCCGCCGCCCTGCTGGCCGGGGCGGCGCTGCTCCTGGTGGCTTGGCCGAAACGCCCGCGCGCGCGCGCTGCGCATTGTCCGAGTAACCCGCGTCGTATCCGATCTCGCCCGCGCGGAAGCGTTCTATCGCGATGCTCTCGGATTCCACCGCACCGGGGAGGGACGCGCCGATCGCGGACTGCTCGCGACACTCGGGCTGGCGGACGCCGAAGCCGGGGAGGTCGTGATGCAACTCGGCGCGCAAACCATCGCCCTGGTGCGGTTTGCCGTGCCCGGACAGCCTTACCCGCTAAGCAGCCGCAGCGACGATCTCTGGTTCCAGCATCTCGCGATCGTGGTGAGCGACATGGACGCCGCCTACGCGCATCTGTTGCGGCAATCGGCGGATTGGCAGCCGATCAGCCAAGGCGGGCCGCAATTGCTGCCGCCATCCAACGGCAGTGTCCGCGCGTTCAAGTTCCGCGACCCGGACGGGCATCCGCTGGAGCTGATCTGGTTTCCGCCCGACCAGGGGCGCGCGGTCTGGCACCAGGCCGCCGCCGGCTCGCCGTTCCTCGGCATCGATCACAGTGCGCTCTCGGTCTCATCAACCGCGCGCAGCCTGACGTTCTATCGTTCGCTCGGCTTTCAGGTCAGCGACAGGTCGTGGAATCATAGCCCTGCGCAGTCGCGGTTGGACGGGCTCGCCGGTGCCCAGGCGCAGGTCACCGGGCTGCGCCCGCGCGGCGACACCGGGCCCGGACTCGAGTTGCTCGGCTATCGACCGCCGGGGCGTCAAAACCGCGCGGGCGCCGCGAACGACGTGGCCACGGATTGGGTGACAGTCATCGTTGATGGCCGATCGGGCGGAATGCCTCGGGTCGCGCGGGACCCGGACGGTCACCGGCTAGTCCTCGAGCAACTCACCCAAGCCGGAACCGGTCTGGGTGATGCAGTGTGCCCGCCATACAAATGAGTAGACCGCGATCCACTCGCTCCGACGTGTCCGCCCCGCGCGATCGCGCTCTAGCCAATCAGGGCGCGGGCTCGATCGGACTTCCGGCCTGAGGCCCGATGACGTGCGTGGAGGCAAGCGGGTGCTGCGCCACCTCGCTGATTGGCAGGGTTCGCGGTGAAAGCATCACCAACCCGAGGCCGCCGACCAGTCCGAAATTCTTCAGGAACTCCCAAAAATGCTGCAAGCCTTCGCCTTCCTGAAAGCGCCAAAAATCCCGGTAGCGCCAGAATCGATGGAACAGCACGGCCGTGATCACGCAGAAGCCAGCCAGGATGAAGGCGGCTAGCCGGTCGTGCCATCCCGTGACGATGCAAGCCGGCGTGACGAACTCGACAATGATTGAGGCGACCAGCATCGCCGGCTTGAACGGGAGGCTGCCAGCCTGCTTCATTGCCGAATCCCAGTTGAGAATTTTGTCGAGCGCGCTGAACGGGAACAGCACCACGAGACAGCTGCGCAGAAGCAACGGCGCATAAGCGTTGAGCAACATCACTGCGCCGCTTGCTCCGCAAAGGGTGACAGCACCATACGTGACGTCATTGGAACAGCAAGCGTCTCGTGAAGTTTAGGTCGCATGCCGCTGGAGAAGATGGATGACACAACAGAGTGGTCCGTGTCCCGAGATACCGTACTGGCATCTCTGGACCGATGAGCAGGGGGTCAGCCATCAGCAACGGTGCACATTGACCGCCTTCGAGTTGAAGGGAGTGGGCGGGGCGGCCCCGCAATGGAACAACAAGCAGGAGCGGTCGGAGGCGACCGTCGTCTACACCGTCCAGCCGGTCGGCTGGGTGGGCGACTGGCACGAGAACCCGGCGCCGCAATGGATCGTCGTGCTTTCCGGGCGCTGGTGGATCGAATCGATGGACGGCACGCGGATCGAGCAAGGGCCGGGGGAGTTCTCGTTCGGGGAGGACCAGGGTTGCACCTCCAGGGAAGGGCGAAAGGGGCACCGCTCCGGCACGATCGGCGACGTGCCCGCCGTGCTGATGACCGTGCAGTTGCATATCCCGCCGACGCACAACCCGTGCCGCTTCGCCTAGATGGACGGCTTCGACATCCTCGACGAGCGCTTCCGGTCCTACGTCCTGCCGAACGCGCCGCTGGTCAAGCTCGGCGAGGGCTTCGCCTGGCTGGAAGGGCCGGTGTGGTTCGCCGACCAGGACTGCCTGCTGGTCAGTGATCTGCCCAACGACCGCATCATGCGCTGGTCGGAGGATGGCGGCGTCTCGGTGTTTCGCTATCCCTCCGGCTTCGTCAACGGGCATACCCGCGATCAGCAGGGCCGGTTGATCGGCTGTTCGCACCGGGACCGCTGCATCACGCGCACGGAGCTCGACGGCAGCATCACGGTGCTGGCGGCCCGCTATGGAGGCAAGCGGCTGAATTCGCCCAATGACGTGGTGTGCCGGTCGGACGGCACGATCTGGTTCAGCGACCCCCATTACGGCATCAACACGGACTATGAAGGCGGCAAGCAGAGTCCGGAACTGCCGCCCGCGCTGTACCGGCTCGATCCGCGCGACGGCAGCCTGGACGTCATGGCCGCGATTTCGCCGGACCAAACGGCCTGGCCTTCTCGCCCGACGAGCGTCTGCTCTATGTCGCCGAGAGCGGACCACAATTCGCCGCCGATCCCGTTCGATGCATCCGGGTCTTTGACGTGCTCGAGGAAGGCGCGCGGCTCTCGCAGGGACGGTTCTTCCACAAGGTCGAACCAGGATTCGCCGACGGTTTTCGCGTGGACGAGGACGGCAATCTTTGGAGCAGCGCGGCCGATGGCGTCCACTGCATCGGGCCGGACGGCAAGCTGCTGGGGCGGATCAAGGTGCCGTTCACCGTCTCCAATCTGACATTCGGCGGCCGCAACCGCTCGCGCCTGTTCATCTGCGCCTCGCACACACTTTATGCGATCTACACCAACGGGCGGGGCGCGGAGCGTCCCTGATCGAGGACAACTACCCGCCGCGCCAGCCTCGAACGCCTCTCACCCGTGTGGGCAATTGCGTCGAGGATAAAGGTCGATGCTCTGGTCGCGCGGCGCCGAAGGCCTGGATGCCTTTCACCCCCGCGCCGCAAGCGCGGCATCCGTGGCGCACGCACCACGCCATGAACACTTGGAGGAAGGACTTAAGCAGGGTAGGCATCAGTTCGCAGACGCCCCGGGTTTGCTCAAGAGCTTCCGGATGAGGACGTAGCCGCGGGTCTTGTTCTGATTAGCGGCGTCAATCGTGTTCATCGCGGCGAACAGCTCTGGCGTCTTCACCCACACGGGCGGGTATTTGTAGCGTGCGACGTCCAAAATCAGGAACTCGTCGGTTTGCGCATCGTACGCGGCCAGCGGCGATATGTGGCCGCCGCGTTCCTCGCCGATCGCCTTGCGGAGATAGTTGACGATCACCGCCCGACCATTGGCAAGGTGTTTCCGAGCTGCGGAACGAAACTCATCGAGGCTACCGTCCGCCGCGTGACGCACCTCCGCTTCGACCGGGCGCAGTTCCAAGAGGCGGCCGAGCTGGTCCAGGGTCATTCCCTGCTTCATCAGCACCTCGCGCGGCAGGATGCCCTCGGTGCGCTCGTCGAGCACGTTGTCCTGGGTGAAGGTGTGATAGGGCTGATACTCGGGCGACGTCGGCGCCGGGATCTCCAGCGTGTTGAGCACAATGACGATGCTCGCGACGCCGCAAAACGCCTGGTTTTTCTGCGTGAGGAAATTGCTGCTGAGCGGCACGTAGGATTCGAACGCGTTGCTCTCGCGAAGGAGTTGCTCGCCCTGTTGCGACCTTAGATCAATCAGGTTGTCCGGCACCGCCAGGGTTTCGGCCCGTGCTGCCGCCCCGAGCCAGGCGCACGCGACGAGGAGGGCGAGGTACTTCGCGGCATTCCTGATCAAGGCGGTTCTCCCAATGGCCCGAGGGTCGAGCGTCGGGCGGCTCTGTCCATGAGGATCGGGCGCGCGCCACATTGTCGCATCGATCCTCGGGGTGGGCGCAACCCCGGCTCGGGCAGCGGGGCGCGGACGAGGTAGACCCGACAGACGGCCCGAAACTTGCTCCGCCGTGGCGGACACGACCCAGGGGGAGATTGAGCAATGCGTATCACGCGCCGCTCGCTCGTCGGGGCTGGTGTTGGCGGGGCCGCCGCACTGGCCGCGCCTGCCCTTCTCACGCGCTCGGCCCGAGCGGCGGATCCCATCGAGGTTGGCGTCCTGTTTTCGTTGACCGGCGGACTGTCGATCATTGAGAAGTCGCTGCATGATGCCACCCTGATGGGGATTCCGTGATCAACGCGGGCGGCGGGGTCATGGGCCGACCGGTTCATGCCATTGTGGAGGACGGGGCGTCCGATCCCAAGACCTACAACGAGAAGGCCTCCAAGCTCGTCATCGAGAACAAGCTGCCGACTGTGTTCGGCTCCTACACCTCGGCCAGCCACAAGGCGGTGCTCCCCGTGTTCGAGAAGCGCAATCGCTGTATGTACTTCTACCCAACCTATTACGTAAGGTACTAATCGGCGCCCGGATGCCGGTCGAGACGCGCGCCGGCCTCATTGTTTTAGCGGTGCGGGACGACGCCAACCGCGCCCGCTATCTCGGCTTCGACGTGCCGAACTGTCAAATCTCGTTCTTCGTTGTGTCAGCCGCCATCGCGGGCCTCGCGGGACTGCTCTATGTCAACGTCGCGGTCGAGCACGACATCGCCTTCGTGCGCGATCGCCGAGCGGATCACCGCGCTGCACCTTGGCCGCATCATCGCGGAAGGCGGGATCGCGGCCATCGAGAATCACCCCAAGGTGAAGGAAGCCTATCTCGGCTCGGGAGCCATCCACTGATGCCGACCTTGTCGGGGCTCAACAGTTGCTACGACCGCAGCCACATCCTCATCGCGGCCTCGAGGATCGCTTCGAGATCGAGGTCACCCCCCCTCATGCTGCCGTCGGAGACGGCGAGCCCGTGCCCTTGGAGGTTGCGCGAACGCTCACCGGCCGCGACCAGCAACGCGGCCAACACCGGCTCGCCCCCGGCCTCGCGCGCCACGATCTCGGCTTCGACGTCCGCCGGCGGATAGCTGAATCAATGCAACGAAGCGCTGCTTAGTCGACTCCTCGAGATCCTTCACAGCACCCTGATAGCCGGGGTTGTAGGAGGAGATGGTGAGCTGAAGTCCGGGATGCGCCACGGCCAACTCGTTGCGCTTGTCCAGCGGCAGAACGTGGCGCGCATCGGTGAGCGGATGGATGATGATGGTCGTGTCCCGCCGCGCTTCCACGATCTCGTCGCGATAGCAGATGGCGCCGTTCCGAACCGCCAGAGTCAGCGGGCCGTTTGTGCCAGACCGTTGCTTCGGGGCGAGAAGATAGCGGCCGGCCAAGTCGGCGGCGGTCATGTCCTCGTGGGCCGCGACCGTGACGAGTAGGCGTCCGGATCCCGCAAGACTTTGTGCTCATGACGCCCTTTCTGGCCACGTTGGGCGTCATGGCCTGGTCCAGCCTCAAGACAGGCGGCGCCGTTGTCGGGCCGGCGGCTCTCGGTCAGCCCCACGCGCGCGAAGAGCGTCGGTGACGTGCTCTTCATCCCGCGGTGACCATTTGCGGCTACTCACTCTGCGGCGAGGAGCGGGGCCACCCATGCGGATCAAGCACTACATCGTAACCTACAATAACCAGCCCATGCTGGACCGCGCCGTCCGCAGCATCCTCCGCACGCCCACGGCGCACCCGCGCGAAATCTGCATCATCAACAATCACAGTCGCTTCGATCTCGCCCCCGACCTCCTCCCGCCGGTCCGCGTGCTGCACAACCAGGCCCGGCCGGACTTCTCCACCGGGCATCTCGCCCGCAACTGGAACCAAGCGCTCCTGCACGGCTTCGCCTCCCTGCGCGACCCGCAAGCCGATCTCGTCGTATGCAGCCAGAACGACGCCGCGTTCCGCCCTGGCTACATCGACACGCTTCTCCGCGCCCACCAGAGCCTCGACCTCGTCACCTTTGGCGACGGCGACAACTGCGTGAGCTACACGCCGCGCGCCGTCCGCAGGGTCGGGCTTTGGGACGAGCGGTTCTGCAACATCGGCTACCAGGAGGCCGATTACTTCCTTCGCGCCGTGCTGTATCTCGGTGACCGTTGCAGCATCAACGACCGGTTCCACGGCCGCGTCCACAATCCGACGAACTTGCATGTGTGCGAGGACACCACGTCCGGCTACCGCCGGGGTGACTCGCACCACAAGGCGAGCGCGCCGTTTCACGCCTGGAGCCTCCAGGTGTTTCGCCGCAAGTGGAACGTCCAGCCCGAGCGATGGCCCGCCGGCATCGCCCACGCCGCCCGGCAGAGCTTGGACAGCTTCGTGATGTACCCGTATTTCGAGCACGCGGTCGAAACCCTGGCCGAGCAGCAATACCTGCTGCCCGCCGCTTAATGGGCTGTTAGCCCGCCTCGTGCATCCTGCCCCGCGCAATGCGAGGCAGTCCGGATGTCGACGAGCGCTGACATCTCCGTCGTGGCACAGGGGCCGATCCGACACCGCTCGGACCGTGGCGGCTACGCCACGTCCGAGGCGCTCGCCTCCATCCGCGCCCATCTTCCGGACGCCGAGATCATCCTGTCCACCTGGGAGCACGAGGACGTCGAGGGGCTCGACGCCGATTTGGTCATCCGCAGCGCCGATCCCGGCGTCCTGGTCCAGGCTTGGTTCCGACCGAACAACGTCAATCGCATGGTCCGCTCCACCGCGGCCGGCCTCGCGGCGGCGACCCGCCGCCTCGCCATCAAGACGCGCACCGACACGTTGCTCGCGTCGGACGACCTGCTGCGCCGTCCGCTGGCGCCCGGCGAGCCCGCACTCGGGATGACGGCGCGCATCCACGTCACCTCGCTCGGCACCAAGAACCCGCTCACCACGGCCTACCAGTATCACCCGGCCGACCTCGTCCAGTTCGGCACGACCCCGGATCTCCGCGCATTGTGGTCAGCCCCGCCGGCCGCGCTGACCGACGTGTTCCACGAGCCATGCCTCACCGGCCGCTTCGTCGGCCCGCGCTTGTGGCCCGAACAGTATGTTTGCTGCTCCTTCCTCACCCGAGCGGGCGTGGACGTTTCCGTTGAAACGGTCCGTGATCTCCGGTTCGACCCGTTCGCCATTTCCATGCGGTGCCTCCTTTCGGCGTTCGACGTGTTCGACGAGCGGTCCTGCGGTGTGAGGCTGCCGCCGCGGATGCATGAGATCATCCCACCCCACGAGTGCATCAGCGAGGTAGGCATGCGGAGCCTTCGCGCCTACTGGCGGTCGGAGCCCGCCGCCGCGCGCGACCTGCATCACACGATGATGGTGAACATGGCGGCGCTTGAGAGCGCCAAGAAGGCCGCCGGATACCAGGCTTTCGCATGAAGTTCCTGGCACACCGCGGCGTCTGGCGCGAACGGGCCGAAATGAACACGGCCGCTGCCTTCCGGCGCGCCTTCGCCAGCAGCTTCGGCCTCGAGACGGACGTGCGCGACCAGGATGCGGTGCTCGTCGTGTCGCACGACCCGCCCGCGGCCGACGCACCCCGCCTCGATCAGCTGCTCGATCCTTGCGCCGTCCCGCCGGGCACGGCGCTGGCGATCAACATCAAGGCCGATGGCCTAGCGCCACTCTTCGCGCCCTGGCTCAATCGCTGCCGAGGCCTCGACGTGTTCTTCTTCGACATGTCCGCACCCGAGCAGCGCCGCTACGCCGGGCTGCCATGCTTCACGCGGCAGAGCGACCTCGAACCCGAGCCCGTGCTGCTCGCTGACGCGCGCGGCATCTGGCTCGACGCGTTCGCCGCTGACTGGTGGCACCCCGAGCTCGTCGAGGTTCACCTTCGCGCGTCCCGCCGCGTCGCGATCGTTTCGCCCGAGCTGCACGGGCGCGATCCGGCGGCGCGGTGGCGCATGCTCCGGGACGCGCGCTGGAAAAACAGCGACGACGTCCTGCTTTGCACGGATCACCCCGACATCGCGAAGGACGCGATCGATGCTTGACTGCCTTGCGCCACCGATCTCGGCGGTGGTGTTCGACATGGACGGCGTGCTGGTCGACGCGCGCGACTGGCACTACGACGCGCTCAACCTGGCACTCGCGCCACACGGCCACGTGATCGGGCGAGCCGAGCACCTCGCCCGTTTCGACGGGCTGCCGACCCGGGTAAAGCTCGCGATGCTGTCGGCCGAGCGCGGTCTTTCCTCGGCGCTGCATCCGACGATCGCGGCCGCCAAGCAGGCGCATCTCGGGCGCCTCGCGGCCGAGCGCTGCCGGCCGATCCCACACGTTCGCGCCGCCATCGGGGCGTTACGCGCGGCGGGCTACCGCATGGCCGTGGCGTCCAACGCGACGCGCGACAACGTTGATCTCCTGCTC
>CAXUIE010000056.1:0-13622 GCA_964250825.1 uncultured Acidisphaera sp.
CAATCGGGTGCGGGCCGGGCGGGGCGACGCGCCGCTGCCCTACATCCTCTGTGTCATCGACGAACTCGCCGACCTCATGATGATCGCTCCCGCCGATGTCGAGGACTCGATCATCCGCCTCGCCCAGAAGGCGCGCGCGGTCGGCATCCACCTTGTCCTCGCCACCCAGAGTCCGCGCGTCGACGTCATCACGGGCATGATCAAGGCCAACGTGCCCTCGCGGATCGCCTTTGCGGTGTCGAGCCAGACAGACTCCCGCGTCATCCTCGACCAGAACGGCGCCGAGGCCCTTCTCGGCCAGGGAGACATGCTCTTCTCGCCCGTCGGCTCGAGCCGCCTGCAGCGCATCCAGGGCGCCTACATCGACGAGGAGCAGATCGCCGACATCACGGACGCGGGGCGGCGCCCGGGCGAGCCCGACTTCCACGACGAGCTGCTCGAGGAGGCCGCCGCCGAGGAGCCCGACCCGGCGGGCGAGGAGGACGACGGCTTCGACCCCGACGAAGACCCGCTACTCGACGAGGCGATCACGCTCGTCGTGGAGATGGGGACGGCGTCGACCTCGATGCTCCAACGCCGCTTGCGCCTTGGCTATACGCGTGCCGGTCGCCTCATCGACATGCTCGAGCGGCGCGGGATCATCTCCGGCTACGAGGGCTCGAAGCCCCGCCAGGTCCTGGTGACGCCGGCGGAGCTGTCGCGCGTCCTCGAGTCGCTCACCGGCGGCGGCGACGGCGGGGGTGGCCCGCCCAGCGTGCCCGCCGGGGCGCCGGCGGGCGCGGGGGGGGGCGCGCTGAGGGTCCGCGCCCGAGCGGCGCGCCCGGAGCCGGACGGGGCCGCGGTCTTGCGACGCGCTCGTGGCTTCACCATCCGGGCCGCGACCCTCGCGCGGCTTGGCGATGGTCCGGTGCGCGTCACGGGGTCGGACGGGAGCGATCTGCCCGGCAGCCCGCTTTACCGCGCGATCGAGCCGCCCCCGCCGTGCGGCGCCGGCGGCGCACCGCCGCGATTGCCGCGAGCCGCTTGAAACTGCCGCAGGTTCTCGAAGTCATCGTGGTGGATGACGGCTCGCGCGATCCGATGGTGCTGGCCGAAATCACCGGACTGGCTCGGCGGGGGCGCATTCGGCTGATCCGGCACGAGGCGAGCCTTGGCTTCCCCCGCAGCGCCAACGCGGGGCTTCGGGCCGCCCGGCCTGCTGCGGACGTGGTGCTGCTCAACAGCGACACCCTGCTTCCGCCGCGCTGGCTCGACCGGCTGCGCGAGGCCGCCCACCGGTCGGCCGACATCGGCAGTGCTTCCCCAATGTCCAACAATGCCACCATCCTCAGCTATCCGAGCCCCGGACAGGCGAACCCGATGCCGGATCTGCCGGCGACGGAGCGGCTCGCGTCCCTGGCGCACCGGGCCAACGGCGCGCGGGTGATCGATATCCCGACGCCCGTGGGCTTTTGCATATTCATCCGTCGCGATTGTCTCCAGGCCGTGGGCTTGTTGCGCGAGGACGTGTTCGCGCAAGGCTATGGCGAGGAGAACGATTGGGCGATGCGGGCGCGCGCGCTCGGCTGGCGGCACGTCGCGGCGCCCGGCGTGTTCGTCGCGCATCGGGGAGGCCTGACATTCGCCACAGCGGGGGCCGATCTCGCGCGCCGCAACGCGCGCGCGCGGGCCGACCGGCATCCGCAATACGACCGCTTGGGCGCGGACTTCGTGGCGGCGGACCCTTTGGCGCCGGCGCGCTTCCGGTTGGACGCCGCGCGTTGGCGTCGATCACGAGCGGCCAGGCCGGCCGTCATACTGGTCAGCCACGACCAGGGCGGCGGGGTCGAGCGGCATCTGGCCCGCCGCTGCGACGCGCTCAAGGCGGACGGCCAACGCCCGGTCGTGCTGCGGCCGGAGCCGGGTGGAACGGTGGCCGTCTGCGACGGAATGTCCCGTGAGTTCCCGAACCTCCGGTTTGCCATGCCGGGCGAACTGCCCAGGCTGGCGCGCTTCCTGTCGCGCCAGGGTCCGGCAATTATCGAGTTTCACCACCTCCTGGATCACCACCCGAGGCTGATGTGCTTGCCCGCGATGCTGGCGGTTCCCCACAGCGTCGTGGTGCACGACTACGCGTGGTTCTGCCCGCGCGTGGTGCTGCTCGGCGGGGCGCGGCGGTATTGCGGCGAGCCGGCGGTGACGGGGTGCGAGGCTTGCGTTCTCGCGCACGGCCGCGCGACGTCGGAGGACATCCCGGTCGCGGCATGGCGCGCGCGGGCCGCGACGTTTCTCCAAGCAGCCCGTCAGGTCGCGGCGCCGTCCGCGGATGCCGCCATCCGGATGCGGCGGCAGTTCCCTGGATTGAGCGTGCAGATCGCGCCGCACGAGCCGGCGCCGTCCGCGGCGCGGCGGCGGCTCCCCGAGCGAAACGCACGGGTCAAGGGGTGTGTCATCGGCGGCATCGGGGTCGCCAAGGGTTATGACGTGCTGCGCGACGCGGCTGCCGACGCGGCGAATCGAGCGCTGCCGCTCGAGTTCTCGGTCGTGGGCCTCACCGACGACGACGCGGAGCTGATATCGACCGGGCGGGTGTTCGTAACCGGTCCCTACGCGCCTGAGGAGGCTGTCGCTCTGATCGAGGCTCAGCGCGCCGATCTCGCGCTGATACCGTCCGTGGTTCCCGAAACCTGGTGCTACGCGCTGAGCGAGGCGTGGCGGGCCGGTCTCGACGCCGTGGCTTTCGACTTGGGCGCGCAGGCTGAGCGCATCCGCCGCAGCGGCCGTGGCTGGATTGTCCCACTCGGCCTTTCTCCGGCCGGGCTGAATGACGCGCTGCTTGCGATTGGGCGAGAGATTGGCCATGAATGGCCCCGGCGTTCCGCAACTGAGAATTGCGATTTGGTTGCGAGCTGATCGTCTTCCCTGGATCGTTAGCGAGCAAGAGATGTCAGAAGCTGTTACGGCGCATTCCATGCAATCGACAGCTGCGACGAACACCACCGCTGGTGAGGGTGGTCGGCTGACCGAACTCAAGGCCTCCGCCTATCTGCTGACCCTGGAGGCCGGATTGTTCTTCATCGGCAGCACTCCAGGAAGCGCAGCGCCTCGGGACGGGTCGGGGCTGCCCGGTGTTCGCGTCTCGCCTGCCCCGGGTGTCGGGAGCCGCGCGGATGCCGTTTCGATCGCCTCGTTCCGCGATGATGGATGGCTGGGCGGCCCAAGTGACGCGGCGCTGGTTCGCGTGCTTTCGGGTTCGTCGCAGGTGCTGGTGACCATCTATCAGGCGCCCGGCCACGGCGCTGAAGCCGCCCCGCGCCTTCGGGTCGAGCGGCTGGGTGCAGGCGAAACCGCGTCGGCCGCTCCGAGCAGGCCCGCAGCCCCCGCGCGGCCGGCCTCGCCTCCCGATTCTGAGCTGATTGCTCATGTTTCCCGCTCCGGCGATGTCGGCGCCCGGATCGGCGAGTGGGTCGGGGTGCGCGGCAGCGGACACTGGATCGAGGGCTTCGCCATCGCGCCCAAGGAAGGACCCGGTCTGGCGGGCATCCGGCCGACCGACATTGAGTATCAGGCGGTGCTGGGCCGAGGCTGGCTGTCGCCTTGGGTCGAAGGCGGCACGTTCTGCGGCAGCCGCGGCATGGCGTTGCCGATGCTGGGCGTCCGGGTCCGGCTGCGCGGCGCGGCGGCCGAAGCGTTCGAGTGCAGCTACAGCGCGACGTTCGTGGACGGCACGGCCGTCGGGCCGGTGTTGGCCGGGGAGGCGTGCGAGGCCGAAAGCCTGGCCGCGCTTGAAGCGTTCCAGGTCGTGCTGACCCGCAAGGCGGCCGCTGCTCCCGCTCCGATCAAACGCGTCAAGCCGGAGCCCGCGCCCGCGGCTCCACGAACCGCGCGCGTGCTGAAATCCGCTCGGCAAAGCCGCTGACGCCCTCGCGAGCAACCCGAACGCGAGCCGACGCGTGCGCTTCCTGTTTGTCCACCAGAACTTCCCTGGTCAGTTCCTCCACATCGTCCGGCATCTCGTCGCGACGCGGCAGCATGAGATCGTGTTCATCACGCAGCCGAACGCGAACGAGATCCCGGGTGTGCGCAAGGTGCCTTATCGAGCGCCCGACCCGCCGGGGTCGGAGACCCATTGCACCGTGCGGGAGTTCGAGACTGCGGCGCGCCGGGCGGAGTCGGTCGCGCGCACCGCGACCAACCTCAAGCGGCTCGGCTTCGAGCCCGACATCATCATCGGCCATCACGGCTGGGGCGAGTTGCTTCACCTTCGCGATGTTTGGCCGGCAGCACCCGTGCTGGGATATTTCGAGTTCTTCTACCACGTCGACGGCATCGATGTCGGCTTCGACCCCGAGTTTCCGGCCGACCCCGCCGACTTCCCCCGCATCCGGGCGAAGAACGCGGTCAACCTGCTGGCGCTCAACCTCGGCGGCTTCGGGCAAACGCCGACCGCGTGGCAGCTGTCCACCTACCCGGAATGGGCTCGCGATCAGATCACGCTGCTGCCGGAAGGCGTGGACCTGACGCTTGCTCGGCCGGATCCAACGGTTCGCGCCGCCCCCCTGCGCATCGGCGACGCGGAGATCGGCGCGGGCGAGAAGCTGGTGACCTATGTCGCTCGAGACCTCGAGCCGTATCGCGGGTTCCACGTCATGATGCGGGCGCTTCCGCGCCTTCTGGCCGCCCGCAAGGACGTGCGCGTTGTGATGGTGGGCGGCGACGGCGTGAGCTATGGCGCGGTACCGGTCGGCACCACGTGGAAGAAAATCTTGTTGAAGGAGCTGGCCGGCAAGCTCGATCTGCAACGGGTGATTTTCCCTGGCCGGATCGACTACGGCACCTATCTCGCCATGTTGAAGCGCTCGGATGCGCACGTTTATCTGACCTATCCCTTTGTCGCTTCCTGGTCGCTGCGGGAGGCGCTCGCGACCGGCTGCGCGGTCGTGGGCAGCGACACCGAGCCGGTGCGCGAGTTCGTCCGCCACAACCGCACCGGAGTCCTTGTTCCGTTCTTCGAGCCAGGACGCCTGGCCGATGCGGTGCTCGGGCTGCTCGAGGACGACGTGATGTCGCGCCGGCTGCGCGTCGGCGCGCGCCGGCATGCGGAGAAAACTCTCGGCATGACGGAGTATATCGCCGGTTACACCGAACTGATCGGCCGCCTCACGCGCGGGCCTGAGCGACGACGGGTTGCGCGGGCCTGAGATTCTGGCGCGGTGTTTGCTATAAAAACACCGTCGGTGGTCCGAGGGGCCGCAGACGCACGCACGCGCGCAAGGAGGGGCGGCCGACGATGGAGCAAGGGATGGCGGGCGCCGGGATGCGACAGGTCTTGGGCCGGTCCGCACAGCTCGGCGCCTATGATCCCGGCCGGTTCTTCTGCGAGATGCTGCGGCAAGGGCAACCCGGTAACGGCGCGATCGACCTCCTGCTTGAGCGATTGGCATCCCTTCCGGCGGAAGCGCTGCACCGCCGGGCGGCTGACAGCGAGCGGGAACTGCTCGAACGCGGTATTACCTTCACCGTCTACTCCGACGCGACCGCGATTGATCGGATCCTGCCCTTCGACCTGATCCCGAGGGTCATCACCCGGGAGGAATGGACGGTCATCGAAACCGGCGTGCGCCAGCGCGTGCAGGCGCTGAACCTGTTCCTCCACGACGTCTACCACGAGCAGAAAATCTTGAGGAACGGCGTGGGGCCGCGCGCGCTGGTTCTGGGCAACCCCGGCTATTGCGCCGCGATGCAGGGCGTCGACGTTCCGCTCGGCACGTACGTGCATGTTTGTGGAACGGACATCGTCCGCGACGAGACAGGGCGATGGCTCGTTCTCGAGGACAATGCGCGGACACCCTCGGGCGTCGCCTACGTGGTCGAGAACCGCCACATGTCGCTCCGCGTGCTGGCCGATCTCATGTCGGGGCTCAACGTGCGTTCCGTCGACGAATATGGCCTCCGGCTGCACGGCGCGCTGAGCGAGATCGCCCCCACGAGCGTGGCCGACCCGCAGGTCGTGCTCCTCTCGCCCGGCATCTACAATTCGGCCTATTTCGAGCATGTGTTCCTGGCCCGCGAAATGGGTGTGCCGCTCGTCGAGGGCCGCGACCTCGTGGTCGACGAGCGCGGCGTGTTCATGCGGACCACGGCCGGGCTGGCGCCGGTGCATACGATCTATCGGCGCTTGAACGACGAGTTCCTCGACCCCGACGCATTCCGCCCGGATAGCACGTTGGGCGTGCGCGGGTTGTTCGACGCCTGGAAGCGCGGCCGCGTTGCCATCGCCAACGCGGTCGGCACCGGGGTCGCCGACGACAAGGCGATGTATGCCTACCTGCCTCGCATCATCCAATACTATCTCGACGAGGCGGCGATACTGCCGAACGTCCCGACCCGGATCTGCGCGGAGGCTGACGGCTTGGCCTACACGCTCGACAAGCTGGCCGAGCTCGTCGTCAAGCCGGTCGCCGAGTCGGGCGGCTACGGGCTACTGATCGGGCCGCAGGCCTCGCTCGGCGAGCTCGCCGAGTTCCGCGACCGGCTGCGCGCCAACCCGTCGAACTACATCAGCCAGCCATTGGTCTCGCTTTCGGTTTCGCCCACGCTGTCGGAGGGTGGCAGCTTGACGCCCCGCCACGTCGACCTCCGTCCCTTCGCCATCACCGGCCGGGAGACCTGGGTTCTGCCTGGCGGGCTGACGCGCGTCGCGCTCCGGCAGGGAAGCATCGTCGTCAACTCGTCGCAGGGTGGCGGCTCGAAGGACACGTGGGTGCTGGCGTGAGTGACGCCGGCGTGGCCGAAGCAGCGCGGGTCGGTGGGGGGGCGCACCCGCTGCTCGCGCGCAATGCAGCGGACGTGCTCTGGATGGCGCGCTACATGGAGCGGATCGAGAATCTCGCCCGGGTTCTCGACGTGACCCGAACCTACGCCCGTGACGGCGACGATGGGCCGAGCTGGGTCGGGGTTGTGCGGATCAACGCTGACGAGGGCCGGTTCTTCGCTCGGCACAGGATGGCGAACGCCGGCACGGTGGCACGTTTCTATCTGCTCGACCGCGACAACCCGACCTCCGTGCAAACGGCGATCCACGCCGCGCGGGAAAACGCGCGCACCTTGCGCGCCCTGATCTCGACCGAGATGTGGCTGCAGATGAACGTCTTCCACAGCCATATCCGCGGCCTTACGGAGCCGGACATCGCGCCCGCCATGCTGTCCAAGCTGTGCGCCATGCTGCGCGACGGCGTTCAATCGCATACCGGCATCACCGAGGGCACGTTCTATCGTGACCAAAGCTGGCACTTCTATTCGCTTGGCCGCCATCTCGAACGGGCCGACCAGCTGACCCGCCTGCTCGACATCAAGTTCAACCCGCTGCTCGGCGCGGCCACCGACACGGAGGTGGACGCCGGGCAATGGAACACGCTGTTGCGCGCCGCAGCCGGATATCACGCCTACCGCCGGGCCAACCCACACGGCTATGTGGCGCGAGAGGTGGCTCAGTTTCTGCTGATGGACGGGGCATTCCCGCGTTCGCTCGGTCTCAACCTGGCGCAGATCGAGTGGCACCTGTCGCAGCTGCGGATGCGCTATTTCTTGCACGGGAGCCTGCGTCCGCTCGAGCGCATGGACGAGCTGCGCGCCTTGATCGCCACCACGTCAGTTGACGAGATACTCGGCAGAACCTTTTCCGCGTTCCTCGACGGCATTCAACGCCAGGTCGGCGCGCTACATCAGGACATCGCGGAAGCGTTCTTTCCCGCGTGAGTGCGTCGGCCTTCAGTTGATCTGCCGCGAGGTCGGTGGTGTCGGCGACGCCACCGACGAGCCGCGCGCCAGGTCGCGCCTGGATCGGCTGAGCCTGACACCTTCCTCCGAGCGTTCCATCCGCAGACGGCCGCGCTCCTCCCGCTCGTCGGCGGCCATGACCGCGCGAAGCAGCGTCGCCAGGAACGATCGACCCCATCCGAGCGGAGACCCCGGCGCGATGGCCTGCCACATCTCGTTCCAGCGCGCGTGGCGCTCGGCGAGATCCATCCGGAGCGCGGTGTCCAGCGCATCCGCCATGTCGTCGGGATCGTGCGGGTTGACGAGGATGGCCGCCTCGAGCTGCCGCGCCGCCCCGGCGAAGCGGGACAGGATGAGAGCGCCGGGATTTTGCGGGTCCTGGGCGGCGACGTATTCCTTGGCGACGAGGTTCATGCCATCGCGGAGCGGTGTCACCAGGCCGACGCGTGCCTCGCGCATGTAGCCAGCCATCTGGTTGCGGGCGCCGGCTCGCGCCACGATGCGGACCGGGGTCCAGTCGGGGTCGCCGTATTCGCTGTTCAGGCTGCCCGCCTCGCTATCGAGAGCGGCGCGAAGCGCCTTGTAGGGAACGACATCCTTGCGGGACACGGCGGCGATCTGCAGCATGGTGGTCTGCCGCGACCATTCGGGGCGGGTTTCGAGCAACCGCCGGTAGCCCGTTATTCGTTGCAGCAGGCCCTTCGTCGGGTCGAGCCGGTCGACGCCAAGGATGAGTTTCTGGCCTTGCAGGCTGCGACGGAGCCGCTCCGTGGTCTGCCCGCGCCAGGCCCGGGCGGCGGTCGCGGCGAACTCGTGCGAGTCGATCTCGACCGGAAAAACGCCGAGCCGCACGCGTCGCCGCGGCAGGTGCAGCCAGCCATCCACATAATCGAGAGCCCCGGCGAGCGCCTGCGCCGCGGCGGCGAAGTTCTCGGCGTCCCGGTCGGTTTGAAAGCCGATCAGGTCGGCCGAGAGGAGATCACGGATCAACTCCGGCATTTCCGACACGCTGGCCAGCACGTCTGGGCCGGGGAACGGGATGTGGAGAAAGAAGCCGATCGGATTTCGCACCTGGCGCGCCCGCAGCGCCGCCGGCATCGCCAGCAGGTGATAGTCGTGCAGCCAGATGACATCCTCGGGACGCAGCATCGACACCAGCGCGTCGGCTAACCGGGCGTTCACCGCACGGTAAGCCTGAGCGTCGCGCCGGTCGAAGGTCATCAGCTCCGGCATCGTGTGCAACAGCGGCCAGAGAAGGCCGTTCGAGAAGCCGCTGTAATATCGATCGTGCTCGGCCTGGGTGAGGTCGACGGTGGCGAACGAAATCTTGTCCGCCCGCACGATGTCGACCGGCGCCGTCGCGGCGCCTGAGCTTATCTTGCCGCTCCAGCCAAACCACAGGCCGCCCCGTTTAGCCATTAATCCGTCCAGGGCCACGGCGAGGCCGCCAGCCTGGTTCCCTCCCGCGGCGGGACTAGGGACTCGGTTCGATACCACCACTAGGCGGTTCATTTCGCCTCCAGCAGAGCAACGGGAAGGTCGGCCAAAACTTTGCCGACTATAAGGCGGCCAGACGTCCCCGTGTAGCCTTCACCCCCGAACACGTCGATCATTCGCCTCTCGGTGAGATTACGCGGCAATGAAATCGTGGTTTCCTCCCACGCACTTGTTGCAACCACAGGTCGATCGCCATGCGATCCACCGAGTTTAGCCGCTAATCGCGTGGCCGCTATCACGCAAGCTCGCCCTTCATGGATGCGGGCAAAAGCAATCGCATGATCCGCAAGCGTTCCTTCGACGCGCAGCTTCTGGAAATTACCATGCGCGAACAGCCCGGGCGCGCGTCGGCGATAGTCGAGGGAACGGGCGATGATCGCCTGCTTCACGCGCCCGTCCCGCCA
Source organism: uncultured Acidisphaera sp. (assembly GCA_964250825.1). Taxonomy (GTDB): domain Bacteria; phylum Pseudomonadota; class Alphaproteobacteria; order Acetobacterales; family Acetobacteraceae; genus CAVWQV01. Next base: position 9,660 of record CAXUIE010000056.1, read on the forward strand.
AGATCGAAGCAATTCGGTGGGCGAAGCGGACGCGGATAGCGCTTCATCGCGCGCGGCGTAGTCGACTGGTCGGCGATTGTCGGGGTCGACCAGGGAAAAATCCCAGAACTCAGTGCCTTGATAGAGGTCGGGCACGCCCGGGCTGGTCAGTCGGAGCAAGGTTTGCGTCAGCCCGTTGATGGCGCCAGCCGGCGCGATCCGCTGCGCAAATGCGGCGACTTCCTGGAGCACATGGGTCGGGCGCTCGGGGTCGAGAATCTGGTCCAGGAACGCCCGGCAAGCGCCTTCATATTCCGCATTGGGCGCCGCCCATTCGGAGTGGCGCTTGGCTTCGCGGAGGGATTTCTCCTGCCAAGCCGCGACCCGCTCGGCGAACGCCCGGACACCGGCCTTATCCTCCGGGCCGAGCAGCAGCGGCCAGGCGGCGACGAGCGTTTGATACAGCATCAACTCATCCGCCGCGTCCGGGGCCGGGCCGCCGTCGACGTCCCGCTTCAACGGCGTGTTGAGGCGGATCAGCCGCCCGAGCAGCGCTTCCCACTCGTCGGGGATCTCGCTCAGCACGGCGAGCCGCACGCGTGTGTCCTCGCCGCGCTTGTGGTCGTGGGTGGCGGTCGCCAGCAGGGCGCGGGGGAAGCGCTTGCGGCGGTCCACGCTGCTGCCCTCGAACGCGGCGGGCGAGATCGCGAACTGCGACGGCTCCGAGCCGACCTCGTTCCGCGAAAGCAGGCGGCCGTAGCGGTAGAACGCGGTGTCCTCGACCGATTTGGCCGCCGTCGGCGCCGACAACTGCTGGAACCGCACCATGGCTCGCAGCCGTTCCTGCCGCCGGGCCCCGGCGGGCTCGGCGCGGATGTCGTCGCCGGACAGCCACTCGCCCACCAGTTCGAGCAACGGCCGGTCGGCGGTCCGCACCGTCCGCCGCGCGCCCGCCATCGCCCAGGCCAGCACCCGCGCGTCCACCTCCGAAATGCCGCTCACGCCCGCGTAGATGCGGTAAACCGGGAAATGGACGAGCAGCTCCTCGAGCGACCGGCGCACCGCGGTCAGCGTGTAGTCGCGGGTGGCCAGCCGGCGGCGCGCGACCCGGTGCAAAGCCGCGGCGGTGTTGTATAGCTCGCTGAACAGGCTTTCGCGCAGGATCTGCCGCCGCGCTGGGCGCGCTTCGTCGAGGAAGCCGCCGGGGCGGCCGGTCAGCGTCGTCCAAAGCTGCGTCAGCTTGTCCTCGCCGGCGGGGTCGTGCAGCACGGCTGCGCTGTCGTTCATGAAGTCGTAGCCAGTGGTGCCATCGGTCAGCCAATCGGTCGGCATCCGTTCATGGGGGGCGAGGATCTTCTCGACCCAGATCACTGGCGGCTCCGGCGATAGATTGTGTGGCCGGGACGCCTGTTCGGCGGCCATGCGGCGGCGGAGCTTGCGGCAATACGCCCGCGGGTCCGCAAGCCCGTCCACGTGATCGATCCTGAGGCCGTCGATCAAGCCCTCGGCGTAGAGCTTGAAAACGTACGCGTGGGTGTCGTCGAACACTTGCGGCAGCTCGACACGAACGCCGGCCAATCCGTTGATATCGAAGAATCGGCGCCAGTTGATCTCGTCGGCCGCGGCGCGCCACCAGGCGAGCCGGTAGTTTTGCCGCTCGAGCAGCCGGTGCAGCCGCTCGCGCCCCTCGGCGGTCGCCGGGGCGTAGGCCGCGAGCATGGTTTCGATCGGCCCCGGATTGGCTTGGGCGAAGCCGCGTAGCGCGGCGCGAGCTTCGCCGGCGCGGCGGCGCATCCCCTCGCGCCCTCCCGAGCCGGGGCCGACCGCGTTGAACTGCGCGGCGAGGTCGGCCAGCCCCGCCTCGGCCAAAACGCCGCCGTATTGCCGCGGGTCGATCGGAAAACGGTGTGCGTCGTAGGCGGAGACGAATAGCCGCCCGTCCTCCGGGTCGAACTTGAGGACCAGGTCGCCCGCCGCCAGCACCTCGCCGTAGCCCGCGCCCAGGAACGGGGCGAGCAGCTTGCCCCGCAGCGCCGTGTCGGGCGGCTCCCAGTCGATATCAAAGTACTCGGCGTAGCTGCTGGCCCGCCCCCATTCGAGGACGTCGAGCCACCACTCGTTGTCGGAGCCGCCGACCCCCATGTGATTGGGGACGATGTCGAGGATCAGCCCCATGCCGCGCGGCCGGAGCGCCGTGACCAGCCGACGCAGCGCCGGCTCGCCGCCGAGCTCGGGGTCGATCGCGTGGTGGTCGACGATGTCGTAGCCGTGCGTCGAGCCCGGCCGGGATTTTAGCAGGGGAGAGGCGTAGATGTGGCTGATGCCGAGCCGGTCGAGGTAGGGGACCAGGCTGGTGGCGGCGTCGAGCGTGAAATCACGGTGGAACTGCAGCCGCGCCGTAGCGCGCAGATCGGTCATCGGCGACTTTCGTTGAGGGCGGCGAGGCGGGCGGCGCAGGCGTCCGCGTCGAGCACCCGATCGGCGGTGTCAGGCAGCCGCCGCCGCCAGTTGGGGTGCTCTTCCAGGGTGCCCGGCAGATTGGGCTGCTCGACCAGGCCGAGGGCGTCCTCGACGGGTAGGAGCAGGAACTCGCAGGCGGCGTGCGACACGTGGCGCGCCGCGGCATCAACCGCCGCGTCCGGCTGATCGGGCGGCGGCGGGTCGCCGCTGGCCGCCCCGGTTTCGGTGAACGCCTGCCAGAGCGCGGATCGGTCTCGCTCCCGGCCTGACCGTTCGTCGGCTTCGTCGCGCATCTGCCCGATGCCGGCGCGCAGATCGAGGTCGTGGCCACGCCACCATCCGGCCACTGTCGGCAGGTCGTGCGTGCTGGTCATCGCGACCGCTTCTCGCGTCCACTCGCCGGGAGGGGTGAACCGGTCCTCCCGCCGCTCGAACCACAGCACGCGCATCCCCAGCACGCCCGCGTCGCGCAGCCGGTCGGAGAACCCCTCGGGCACCGTGCCGAGATCCTCGCCCAGCACCACGGCGCGGTGCCGCCGCGACTCCAAAGCTACCAGGCGAAGCAGATCCTGCTCGGGGAAGCTGAGATAGGCGCCTTCCTGCGCGCCCCCGCCTTCCGGCACGACCCAAAGCCGGTTGAGCCCCATCGCGTGATCGATCCGCACGCCACCGGAGTGACGCAGCGCGGCGCGCATCATCTCGATGAACGCCCCATAGCCGTGCTGGCGCAGCCCGCGCGACGAGAAGGCGACCAGGCCCCAGTTCTGCCCGGACGGGCTCAGCAAATCGGGCGGGGCGCCGACGGTGAGGCCGATCAGCATCTCGTCCTGCCGGCTCCAGGCGTGGCTGCCGCCCGCGTCGGTGCCCACCGCGAGGTCCGAGATCAGGCCGATCGGCATTCCGGCCGACCGCGCCGCCGCCTGCGCCTCGGCGAGGCCGCGATCCGCGCGCCATTGCAGCCACGCGTGAAAGCCCACCTCCGCCGCATGATCGTGTGAGAACTGTTCGACGGCGTGATGGGTGGGGTCGCGGAACCCATCGGGCCAGTCGCGCCAGTGCCAGCGGCCCGGGTCCTCGGCGAACAGATGCGCGTGCAGGGCTTCGAACCGGGCGTGCCGCTCGAGCGAGTCGCCCTGCTCGCGCCGATACGCCTCGAAGGCCGGCCGCTCGCGGCCTTGCTCGTACATCCGCCGCAACGTCGCGAGTCGCAGCCGGGTGGCGTCGGGCCAATTGATGAGCGGGAGCGCCTCGAGCCGGGCGCGCTCGGCATCATCCCCGCCAGCGAGGGGGCCGTCGGGCAGGGGGCCGTGCAGGACGTTGAGCATGACCCGGCTCGATGGCGCATACGGGCCGAACCGCCCGGGATCGGCGGAGAACTGCGCGTGGACGGGGCTGATCGCGACCGCCGCGGCACCATGACCGGCGGCCGAACGAACGAAATCGGCCAGCGCGGCGAAGTCCCCCACCCCGCCGTCGCCTTCCCGCCGCAAGCTGTAGAGCTGGACGGCCAAGCCCCAGGGCCGC
>CAXUIE010000057.1:0-8924 GCA_964250825.1 uncultured Acidisphaera sp.
GACGCGCAGCGTGCGGCCGCGCAGATCGCCTTTCCCCCGCGAGGGGGCGGCGGCGCCGGCTGGTTCGCTGATTGGGCGGCCGAGCAGGCGCAAACGGTGATCCCGCGCGATCAAGACGCAATGGTGCGCACCACGTTCGATGCCCGGCTGCAAGGGGTCGCCGAAACGCGGCTTGCTGGCTTGCTCGCAGGGCCGGGCGCGGCGGCGGGCGCGGGGCAGGGGGCCGTGGTGATCGTGGATGCCGGCACGGGCGCGGTCCGGGCCATTGTGGGCGGCCGCGACCCACGCGAGGGCGGCTTCAATCGCGCGGTTCTCGCACGGCGTCAGCCCGGTTCTTCGTTCAAGCCGTTCGTGTGGCTCGCGGCGGTGGAGAACGGCGCGCGGCCGGACGATGCCGTGCTCGATGCGCCCGTCCGGGTGGGCGGCTACAGCCCGGCGAATTTCGACCGGCGCTATCTCGGAGAGATCACCGTCGAAGAAGGATTGGCGCGATCGGTCAACACGGTGGCCGTACGGCTGGAGCAGCGAGCTGGCGGCCCCCGCGCCGTTGCCGCCGTGGCGAACCGCCTCGGCTTGACCGACGAGTTCCCCAATAATGCCTCACTCGCCCTTGGCACCTCCGAGGTTGGCCTGCTGGAACTCACGTCCGCCTACGCGGCGTTCTTCAACGGCGGCGTGCGGGTGAGCCCCTACGCGGTCGAAAGTTACCACGCGGGGCGGCAAGAGGTGCTAACAGGCCACGCGCTGCCGCGGCGGGTCATCGAGCCGGCGGCGGCGGCCATGATGGCGCAGATGCTGGCGGCGGTCGTGGAGCGGGGCAGCGGGCGCGCGGCGGCGGTTCCCGGCCAGGCGGTCGCGGGCAAGACGGGCACCACGCAGGACTATCGCGACGCCTGGTTCATCGGCTGCGTGGACGGGGAAGTCATCGGCGTCTGGCTCGGCAACGACGACAACCGGCCGATGCGCGGCGTGGTCGGCGGTAGCCTGCCCGCGCGGCTGTTCAGCGAGATCGGCTCAGCCCTCGTCCCGCGCTGACGACGCCAAGACGGCGCGCGCGCGCCCGGCAATGGCGAGCCCGCATAGCGCGGGCAGCAGCAGGGCGACCCGCAAACCTGCCACGTCCGCAACCATCCCGATCACGGGCGGCCCGAGCAGGAATGCCCCGTAGCCCATGGTCGCGACCATCGCCACGCCCGCGCCGGGTGCTACTCCCGGCACGCGGCCGGCGGCGCTGAACAGCAGCGGCACGATGTTCGCTTCGCCAAGCCCGGCCAGGGTGAGCCCGGACGTGACCGCGAGCGGATGCGGGATCGCGCAGGCGATTGCCACGCCCGAGGACAAGAGCGCCGCGCCGACCCCCACCCCGCGCGCCTTGCCCCCGCGGCGCGCCAAGCCGGCGCCGGCGACGCGGGGCGCCGCCACCCCCAGCGAGAACCCGCCGACGCCGGCCGACGCGAAGCCGAGCGATGCGCCCGCGACCTCGTGCATGTACACGGCGGTCCAGTCGAACACCGCGCCTTCGATGAGCAGCGCCAGCAGGCAAAGCAGCCCGATGCCGAGCACGGCCCGACGCGGCCAGGCCAAACCCGGTTCGCTTGCCGGCTGACCCGGAACGGCAAGCCAAGCGGTCGGAGCGATCGTGGCAACCAGCGTCACCGCCCCGGCGGCCACCAGCACCGCCCGGATGGAAAGGGACGCGTCGGTCAGTGCGCCTCCCGCGGCGGCGCCGGCGAGGCCGCCGAGGCTGAACCAGCCGTGTATCCGCGACATGATCGGCCGCTCCCAGGCCCGCTCCACCGCGCTCGCCTGCGTGTTCATCGCGACGTCGAGCCCGCCCAGGGCCATGCCGGCGAACACGGCCGCCCCGAGCAGGAAGGAGTAGCCGGACGCCATCCCGAGCAGCGCCAAGCCGCAGGCGCTCGCAATGCCGGCTAGAAGCACCGTGCGCATGCCCCCGAGCCGGGTCACGAGCGCGCCCGCCAGCGGCATCGTCACGATCGCGCCGATTGCGAACGCTAGAACCACCGTCGAAAGGGCGGCATCGTCCAGCGACAAGGCCGACTTGATGCGTGGGATCTGGGACGCCCAGACGCCCGTGTCGAAGCCGCTCGCGCAGAACACGACAGCGATCGCGCGCCGCGCGGCGGCGAGGCGCGTTGCTCCCGGCAAGTGCGTGCGGTCAGTGCGTGTCGGTGTGGAACGTTTTGCCGACAATCATCCAGCCGCCTTCCAGCCGTGCGAGGGGTGAGGTAGTCCGTGAAGTATCGCGGTGGGGTGGCGCATGCACCTTGGCGAGGGCGGCCGCGGAGCCGGAGCGGTCGACTGTCACCACGCGATCGTGCCGGGCCAGGTCGCGGCCCTCCGGTCGCCCGCAATGCGAGGGCCGCGATGGACGACATGGCGACGACGACGCGGCTTCCGGGCGGATCGAAGGATTAGGCTGCGGTTTCCGCCAAGGCGGCTTCGGTTCGGGACGTGTCGCGGCGGATCGCCTGGAGTGATGCGCGTGCTCGGTGGGTGTAATACACCCGCAGCCGACGCGCCCGCCACGCCAGGCCAGTTTCCGTCGCAAGGGCCCGCCGATAGATCGCGGTTTGCAGCGCTTTCGCATCAAGCGCGGACTTGGCCGGGACTTGGTAGAATTGGCGTATCTTGTCAGGTGCCATCCCAGGGGTGGCCAGCCACGCCGGCACCAGGCGGCTCAGCGCCTCCACATCGGTCAAAGCGCGCGCGACGCCCAATCCGATCGATGGGCAAGGGGTCTGGTAGGCGTCGCCGATGAGCACCAAGCCTGACCGGTCGGCGGCGCCTTCCGCTCGTTTGATTGAGTTCGGTCGCACCTGCACCTTGCCCGCGATCGAGAACGGGCCGATCGCCTGTTCCAGTCCCGGCATGACGTCGAGGAGGGCTCCTTTCGGCTCCTTCCTGAATCGCTTGACCCAGGGGTCGGCGATGGACCGGTAGGTGAACAGATTTGCCCGCATGGCGCCATTAATGGGAAAGAAGACGACGTAATCCATTCCGTCGCCGGCGCGCTCGCCTTGATAGGCGACGATGCCGCGAAAACCCGCGCCGATATCGAACCCGAACGAGAGCGAATGATCGGCGCTCAACGTTCGCCGCTGGATCCCCGCAGCCGAGAGAAGATCGTCGCAGTTCGGGCCGGTCGCGAGCACGACCAGCCGGGCCTCGAGCTTGCTTCCGTCCGCCAAGTGGACTGACTGGATATCGGGGGAAGCATCGATGCGTGCCACGCGCCCGGTAACCAAGGTTGCCTTTCTCGCGAGGTCCCGCGCCGCGTTGACCAGATTCTCATATTTTATGCCATAGTGAGGAGATTGCGTCACCTGCAGCAACCTCCCGTAGCAGGCGGTCTGAGCGCTCGGCACCCGCCTTGTTTTCCCGACGATGCCCTCCAGCAATCCGAGTCGGTTTAGCGCATCGGTTTGGTCGCCGACCAATTGCTCGGCGCGAAAATCGGGTGGATAGACGGCATGTCGATCAACCACGAGCACGTCGACACCCGCGCGACCCAACAGAGCCGCTGCGACGGAACCGGCGAGACCGGCACCGACGATCAAAACGTCATGGATCACGGCACCCTCGGATTTGTTCGGTGTCGCTACAACCGGCATTCGACTCGGGATTTGTTGCGCAGGACGGATTCGGCAAGTCAGATACCAGGATGGGGCGATGACATATGAGTTACTTAACCGCAAGCGTGGACGAAGCTTCGATAGGCGTTATTTCGCTCGGATTGCTTGAACGATCGAATTGTGCAGTTTAGGTGCGTAGGCCTGGGATATTCTCGGACGGGATGTGTCTTGTCGCGGTTCACACTTTGGTGCCGCTTGAGTGTCGCTCGGCTGGGTGGTGAGATGGCCCTGTCACGCCGGGTATCAGTCGATGAGCGTCACCGAAGGACTGCACACAAGTCGCGACTTTCGCCTGGACAGCGGCGTGGTGCTTCCGGAAGCGACGATCGCATACGTCACGCAAGGACGTCTTGCCGCCGGGGGTCGCAACGCGATCCTCCTGACCCACGGCTATACCAGCAGCCACCGGTTCGCGCTCGGCGAGGCAGGGGCGTCGGAGGGGTCGTGGGGAGCTTTGGTCGGGCCGGGCAAGGCGATCGACACCGAGCGCTTCTTCGTGATCTCAGCGAACATGCTCGGCTCGTCCTATGGCTCGACCGGCCCCGGGAGCCCTAATCCGTCAATGGGCCGACCGTATGGCCCGGATTTCCCGGACATCACCTTGTCCGATATCGTCTCCCATCAGCATGACCTGTTGCGCCACCTCGGCGTGAACCGGCTACATGCCGTGGTCGGCCCCTCGTTTGGCGGCTTTCAAGCATTCCAGTGGGCTGTGGACTACCCCGACTTCATGGACGCGATCGTGCCGGTGGTGACGGCGCCGCATCCTCCGGCGGCGCTCGGGGACGGGCTTGAAGAACTGATCGGGTTTTTCGCCAAGGACCCGTCATGGAACAACGGCCACCATTACGGTCATGTCGGCGTTGTCGGGCTGATGAAGAAGCTTCGGGTGACGACGCTGAAGGGGTATGGGCTGGAAGCCGATCTTGCGGAGCGCCACCCGGAGCCCGACGCCCGCGAAGCGGAGATCGAGCGGATCGCCGAGGCCTGGGCTCGAGTGTTCGATCCCAACTCGCTTATAACATTGCGCAAGGCGTCGATGGTTTTCGACGTGCGCCCGAGATTTTCCGAGATCCGCGCTCGGGTGCTGTACGTTTTGTCCCGCACGGACGCGCTGTTCCCCCCCTCGCTCGCCGGGCCTGTCATGCGGGACTTCCGCGCGGCCGGCGTGCGGGCCGACTACGCCGAGATCGACAGCGACCGCGGCCACCTCGCTTCTGGCCTCGATGCCGCGAAATGGGCGGCCAGATTGGGCTCGTTCTTGTCCGCTTGAGTGGGCGGAACGCGAGCCGGCCCGTCCGTGTTGAAGCCTCCATGAACGAGATCGCCGTTGCGCTGCCCGATGACGCGCGCTCAGAACTCACGACCGCGCTCGAGCGCATTCGCGGGCGAGGCGGACTGGTCGTCCGCACGTCGGAACTGCTGGCCGGCGTGCTGGGTTCCGCGGCAGCTCAGGGATTGCGGCGGGTGCGCCCGCCCGCCTTGGTCCAGGAACGCGTCCGTGCCGTCGCCAACGCGGCGCTGCAGCGTGCATTTGACGTCGCCGTGCTTGGGTTGCCGGCCTCGGGCGTCCGCGCCCGGTTCGAGGCGCTTGGAAGCCGGGCGGCGGCGGCCGCTTCGGGTGCGGTCGGCGGTTTCGCCGGGATGGCCGGGTTCCTGCCGGACGTTGCCGTGACCACCTTGCTCATCATGCGCCGTATCGCCGCCATCGCCGTCGAGGAGGGCGAAAACACAACCGACGCGAGTGCTCGGGCGGCTTGCCTCGAAGTGTTCGCATTGGGCGGAAGTGTGGCCGGGGGGAAAAAAGGCGAGGATGAGCAACCGGAACTCGGCTATTGGGGCGCACGGTTGGTGATGCAGGGCCGGCCGTTAATGGCGCTGATGTCCGAAGCGGGCGCGGCCTACGGGCTGCGCGTGTCGCAGAAGCTCGCATTGCAGGCGGTGCCGCTCGTCGGCGCCGTAGGCGGCGCGCTCGTGAACGGCGCCTTCATGGCGCACTACGAAAATCTAGCCCGCGGCCATTTCGTGGTTCGGCGTCTGGAGCGCACCTACGGCGCCCCGGTCGTCCGCAGCGCGGCCACGGCTTTTGCCGAGCGGGATGAAAGCATGGGCGATCCCGTCTGAGACGCGCTAGCGACGTTAGGCTTTTGTTCATCACCGCCGGGTCACGGTCGCACCGTCCGGAGAACAGCATCAGCCGGGCGACGCAGTTCTCACCACGGAGCGCTTACCCTTGTCCGCCGCCGCGCTTGCACATCCTTGGGTTGTGCTATTAGTTCGTGTCGAGGTGAAGCGGTTCGTTAGATTTGCCCCAAGGAGGCTGCCCCGGAAAGCCCCCGGGTATGGCCGCCGCCACCGGCGAACTTCAAGGAGCGCGGGATGAGGTATGACAGAGCCGCTCCGGGGTGGGCGTCCGAAGGACGCGACGAGAGGCACCATCGCCGATGACGCTTTCGCGCCGGCTTTCGCTGCTGATCCTCCTGTGCCTCGTCCCGATGATTGTTGCTGGCCTTCTCACCTTGGCAAGCCTGTACCGCCAGCGTGGCAACGAGTTGGGCAGCCTTGCCCGGCAGCAGGTGGAGCTGGCGGATGCCGACCTCCTCACGGTGTTCGAAGGCGCGCGAACCTTGCTCACCGCGGTGGCGGAAATCCCGCCCGGCCCTGATTGCGCCGCGCGTCTTGTCGGCCTCGAGCACAACTTGCCAGCCTACTCCTTCCTCGCACTCGTCGACGCTCCAAACGGAAGCGCATCGGCGCCGATTGTCTGCGCGTCCCGGCCCGAGTTCGAGGCGGTTTGGTCAAGTCATCCCGACTGGTTGGCGGGCATACCAGGCGAACCCGGGTTCCACATCGGCCGCTATGCTTCCCTCGGAGCCGTTGTTCCTGGAGGCGCGGCCTCCCCCGCCGGCGCGTTTCTTCCGTTGGCAATGCGCCTTCGCGCGCTGGATGGCAGCCCCGAACGCCTCGTCATCGCGGGATTGAACCTTTCCTGGCTAGCGCGGCATCTCGCCCCTCTGATGCCGGCCGGGAAAACCCCGCTCGCGGACAGCTCGCTTACTGTCGTGGACAAGGATGGCGTGGTGTTGGTGGTCTTGCCCGACGCCGAAAAACACGTGGGCAGCCGGATCGGCCCGGAGATGCGGCAGCTCGCGGGCAAGCCGGCGCCCTCCTCTGCCACGATCACGGGCGGGGATCACCGGACCAGGTTGATCGCGTTCAGCCCGGCCTCCACGCTGCCCGACGGCATCGCGGTTGCAGTCGGGCTTGATCCGGCGCCCTTCCTTTCCGACGTGCGCGACGCCACCGTGCGGGCTGCGGCGCTCGGTCTGCTAGCCACCCTGATGGCGCTCACAATCGGGTCTATCGCGGCGCGTCGCTCGATCCACCGTCCGGCGGGCCGGTTGCTGGCCGCGGCAAGGCGGTGGAGCGCCGGCGACCTTGCCGCTCGCGCGGACCTTCGAGGCGATCGCTCGGAGTTCGGTTATCTCGGGGACGCCTTTAACCAGATGGCGGCGGATATCGAGGCCCGCGTCGCGGCTCATGCCCAGCAAGCGCAGCACCTTGAAGCGCGGGTGGCGGAGCGTACGCGGGAGCTGTCCGATACAAACAACCGGTTGCAGGTGGAGATCGCGGAGCGGCAGCGCGCCGAGACGGTGCTGCACCAAGCACAAAAGCTGCAGGCCATCGGGCAGCTCGCCGGCGGACTCGCGCATGACTTCAACAACCTGCTCGCCACCATTCTTGGCAGCCTCGAGTTGATCGAGCGTCGCGTGTCGAGTGGAGACGATAAGCTCCGGGCGCTGCTCACCCGCGCGATGGATGCGGTGCAACGAGGTTCGCAGCTCACCTCGCGGCTGCTTGCGTTCTCGCGCCGTCAGCGGCTGGCGGCGCAGCCGACGGACGTGAACCGGCTGGTCGCCGACCTGGTGACGCTGGCTGCTTCGACGCTCGGCCGCCGGATACGCATTCAAACGGACCTGGCGCCCGAGCTATGGCCGGCAATGGCCGACACGAGCCAGCTCGAGGCGGCGATCCTCAATCTCGCGTTGAACGCGCGGGATGCGATGCCGGATGGCGGCACCCTGACGTTTTCCACGGCAAACGAAACGATAGCGCCAGGCTCGGCCGATCCCGACCCCGGCGACTATGTCCGGATCAGCGTCAAGGATACGGGCATCGGCATGTCTCGGGAAACGCTCGCGCGGGCCTTCGAGCCGTTCTTCACGACCAAGGAGTTCGGTAAGGGGTCCGGCCTTGGCCTTAGTCAGGTCTACGGCCTCGCCCGTCAGTCAGGCGGGACCGTCAAGGTGCAAAGCGCGCCGGGATGCGGCACCACTGTCGCCCTTTTTATGCCGCGCGCTCGCGCGGCCACCTCCGCCGCGGCCGATCCAGCCCCGCCTTCACGCCCGCAATCGCGGTCTGCGGCCGAATTGATCCTGCTGGTCGACGATGACGCGGACGTGCGCCAGGTCAGCGTCGATATGCTCCGGGATCTTGGTTACGAGGTCGCCGAGGCGAGCGATGGCGAGGAAGCGTTGTCGCTGGTCCAGCACTTGCCGAAGCCGCCCGCCCTCCTCGTCCTGGATTACGCGATGCCCGGGATGAACGGCTTGCGCTTGGCCGCGTCCCTCCGCAAGCTTGGCATCATGGCGCCGTTGCTCCTCGCGACCGGATACGCGGAGTTGACCGCCGATCAATCCGGGGTGAGGCCCGACGTCGTCCTGCACAAGCCGTTTTCATTGGCGGAACTCGACCGGACGCTCGCCCGGCTGCGGACCCGCACCGCCGAGATCGCGTAACGGCTTGTTGCCGGAACTCCGCCGCGTGTCCGAGGCCGAGCGCATCGACCGGACACGGCCGAGGTGGTCTAATGCGGTCACCATCACCGTCGCGAGGAGCAGGCCGATGCCGGACACCATGCAGCCGAGCGCGCCTGGCGAGTATATGACGGTCGCGGCCCGGAACGGTGGCCGCTTTCGCGCCTATCGCGCCCGCCCCGCCAGCGGGTCCGGCCCGGGCCTGGTCATCCTGCAGGAGATATTCGGCGTCATCGCCGACCTCCGGAGGCTCGCGGACCGATACGCCGAAGAAGGATATGTCGTTCTCGTCCCCGACCTGTTCTGGAGATCGCAGCCCGGCATCGAGCTCGGCCACGACGAGGCCGGGCTGCAGCAAGCCTTCGCGCTCTACCGGGAGTTCGACGAGGCGCGTGCGATCGAGGACATCGCCGATACGGTCGCGGGGGGGGGGGGGCGGCCCGCGCCCCGG
>CAXUIE010000057.1:8934-10924 GCA_964250825.1 uncultured Acidisphaera sp.
CATGCCGGAACAGGTGGGCTGCGTCGGCTGCGTCGGTTTCTGTCTTGGCGGCAAGCTCGCCTATTTGGCCGCGGCGCGCACCGATGTCGATTGCGCTGTTGGCTATTACGGGGTCGGCATCGAGAATGCGCTCGACGAAGCGGCCCGGATCACCGTACCGTTGATGCTGCATATCGCCGCCGACGACACCTTTTGCCCGCCCGAGGCGCACGCGGCGATCGCCGCCGCGTTCGCCGACAGTCCGAACGTGGCAATCCATGTTTATCCCGGCTGCGGGCACGCGTTCGCCGCGGAAACCAGGCCAAGCTTCGACAAGCCCGCCGCTCTGGTCGCCTACTCGCGCACGCTCGGTCTCATGCGTCGCGTGCTCGGGCCGATCTACGACCTGACCCGGCTTTGGGAGATGCACTGCCATCACGAGTTCGCCGCCCGCGACGTGGACGCCACGATGGCGACGATGGTGCCGGAGCCGTATGTCAATCACGTGCCGACGATGACGGGCGGCGTCGGGCACGACCACCTCAAGCGCTTCTATAAATACCACTTCGTCAACTCGAATCCCGAGGACACCAAGTTGATCCCGATTAGCCGGACGGTCGGCTCGGATCGCGTGGTCGATGAAATGCTATTCTGCTTCACGCACACCCGCGAGATCGACTGGATGCTGCCGGGCGTGGAGCCCACCGGACGTTACGTGGAAGTGCCGTTGATCGCCATCGTCCGGTTCCGCGGCGACAAGTTACACAACGAGCACATCTACTGGGATCAGGCGTCCGTCCTGGTCCAGATCGGCAAGCTCGACCCCGCTGGCCTGCCCGTCGCGGGCCGGGAAGCAGCACAAAAGCTGGTTGATGAAACGCTGCCGAGCAACACCTTGATGCGGAACTGGTCGAATAGCGAGGGCAAGCCGATCTAGCTAGCTCGATATAGCCTATCCTTGCGCGAAACGCCCGAACGATCTCGCCAGGATCTCGTAGATCGGCCGCTTGAACGCGACCGCGAGGCCTGGAAGCGAGCTTAGGGCCGTCCAGCGCCAAGCGTCGAACTCGGGGTGCGGGTCGACGTCGAGCCGGATGTCGGCGTCGGTGCCCAGGAAGCGCAATGCGAACCAGCGTTGGCGCTGGCCGCGCCAGTTGCGCACAAGCGCTGGAGGCAGATCGTAGCTCAGCCAATCCGGATGCTCGCCGATTATGACGGCGCGGTCGGTCCCGATCTCCTCGGCGAGTTCCCGTATTACCGCTTCCCGCGGCTCCTCGTCCGGGTCGATGCCGCCTTGCGGCAGCTGCCACCCGCCGGCCGGCCCTTCCGCATTCGCAAACCCGCTCCGGCGCGCGACCAGCACCTGCCCTCTCGAGTCGAACAGCACGGCCCCAACGTTAGGCCGGTACGGCAGGCCAGCCCGGTCGGTCAAGGCGCCACGCCCTCGGTCGGCTTGCGCACCACGGCGCTCGCCGGGGCGAGATCGAGGCCCTTCGCGGCCAGGCCGCCGGACCAAGCCGACAAGCGGTCCAGCGTGACGCGCCGAACCGCGCCGATCAGGCCGACGGCGCTTCCCTTGTCACGGGCGATTTGCTCGAGAGCGGCGAGCTTGGCATCGATTCCCGGCCGCAGCGGCGGCTCGTCGATCACCACGTCCACATCCCGACCCCAAACGGCGAGCGGGCTGGGCTGATCCGGTCGGGCATCGATGTAGAACAAGCCGCGTCCGCGCAACGTCTGCAGCACCGGCTCCATCTGCGCCGGGGCGTCGGCGAAACGCTCGCCTCGCAGGAGCCCGAGCGCGTTGGTCACCCCCGCATAGCCCTCGATCCGGGTCAACGCCCAGTCGAGCCGCGAGCTGTTCTGGTCGGGGGACGCGCCGGTCAGCAAGGCATGATCGCCGGCGTCGTTCAGCGGATAGCCTTCCGGCTCCATCGGCAGCGAAATCAGGAACTCGTGGCCCGCGCTTCGCGGCGCGGGGGGGCAGCCGGGGCCGGGGGGGGGGGGAGGG
>CAXUIE010000057.1:10934-13294 GCA_964250825.1 uncultured Acidisphaera sp.
GCGTCGAGCAAGCCGTCGACGCGGCTGGCGTAAGGCGAAAACGCGAGGGTGACCCCGCCCGGCAGATCGCGGATCGCGTCCTCGCTGTCGACGGCGTTCAGGCCGACGCCGGCCAGGATGATCGCGATGCGCGGCCGCGGGCCGTTCGGGTCGAAGCCCCGAGCGTACGCTTGCGATGGCATCCGCCCATCCCGGCCAATTCGTGGCAAGAAGACTCCGGGAAGTTCCTTCGCGGGTTCGAGCAGCGCCGGGTCGGGAGGAGCAATCGGACCGGCGTTCTCCCGGCCTGGACGGGCCGACGGCGGTCTGCCGTCAAGTGGCGGTGGCGTCGCGGGCTCCGGCTTGACGGCGATCTGGCCTGCGACGGCCGGTGCCGGCGTTGGTTCATGGCTTGCGACCTCGCGCGTTCGACGCGCCGGCGGCCCCAACAGTTGCAGGATGATCGCCCCGAGGACGCCGGCGCCCAGGACCGCCGCCCAGAACAGCCCGAGTGCGCGAAAGCCTGGGGCGGTTATCGCGCCGGCGAGCCGCATCGAACGCCCGTCACACCCGGCTCCCCAGGGCCGAGCCCTTAATGCAGCGCGGCCCTCTTCTGGCCGGCCATGGCGCGGGCCAGGACCAAGCCTTGTTGCAGCTGGAAGTCGGTGTCCGGCTTACTCGCATCGAAGGTGGGCCAGTTCTCCGGCGGCTTGTTCGGGATGTCCTTGGCGATAGCCGGCAGGTCGTTGCGCGGCGGGGCGGCCTGGTCGGGCGGCGTACCGCCCTGGTTGGTCAGCACATGATTGAGGTCAGCTTCCCGTTCCGGCCCAAACCGGGGATTGTCGGTTCGGCTTGCTTGCACCTCGACGTCGGGCGTGATGCCTAGGCCCTGGATCGAACGGCCGGACGGCGTGTAGTAGCGCGCGGTCGTCAGGCGCATCGCTCCGTTGCCGGGCAGCGGAATCACGGTCTGCACCGAGCCCTTGCCGAAGCTGCGCGTTCCCAGCAGCACCGCCCGGCGATGATCCTGCAATGCCCCGGCGACGATCTCGCTCGCCGAGGCGGACCCGCCGTTGATGATCACGACGAGCGGGGTGCCGTCCGTCATGTCGCCGTCCTTGGCGTTCCAGCGCTGGCTGTCCTCGGGGTGGCGCGCGCGGGTCGAGACGATCTCGCCCTGGTCGATGAAGTCGTCGGACACGGACACCGCCTGATCGAGCAATCCGCCGGGGTTGTTGCGGAGGTCGAGCACGATCGCGCGAAGCTTGTCGCCCGATTGCTGCTTGAGGGTTTGATACGCCTTGTGCAGCGCGGCGTCGGTTTGCTCGTTGAAGCTGGTCAGCCGGACGTAGCCGATGTCGCCACCCTCCAGCCGCTGACGCACGACCTGGATATGGATGACCTCGCGCATCATCGAAAGCTCGAGCGGCTTGTCGGTACCCTCGCGCCGAAGAGTCAGGGTGATCCGGCTGTTGGGCGAGCCGCGCATCCGCTCGACCGCTTCGTTGAGGGTCAAACCCTGCACCGTCTTGCCGTCGAGGGCGAGAATGAGGTCGCCTGCCTTGACGCCGGCGCGCGACGCCGGCGTGTCGTCGATCGGGCTGATGACCTTGATGAACCCGTTGTCCTGCGTGACCTCGATCCCGAGCCCGCCGAACTCGCCATGCGTCTGCACCTGCATGTCGCGGAAAGCCTTGGCATTCATGTAATTGCTATGGGGATCAAGGCCGGTCAGCATGCCATTGATGGAGTTCTCGACCAGGTCGCGGTCGTTGGTGGGCTCCACGTATTCGGCGCGTACCCGCTCGAACACGTCGCCATACAACGATAGGAGGCGGTAAGTATCGGCCCGGCCGCTATCGTCGGCCCAGGCGATGTCGATGCCGAGGTGGCGGGAAACCATGCCGGTCATGGGGCCGAGCCCCAATCCGGCCGCGAAGGCGGCGCCGAGCAGCAGGCCCGTCCTGAGACGCTTTGGGCGGAAGTCCATTCACAGATCCTTTGCCGCCAGCGCGCAGTCTGGCCAAATCGGGGACAAAGCATAATTCGGGGTGCGCGGTCTCGCGTCCAGTGCTGATTTCTTACGCTCTCGACAGTTAACGTCGCGTTCTCAGCCGCGCGCCCTCAGCCAGGGTGCTGGGTTGACCGCCCGGCCATTGCGCCGGAGCTCGACATAAAGCGCAGGGCGATCGCCAAGCGCATTGGAACCCCCGCCGCCCATCACCCCCACCGGCTCGCCTGGCCGCAGCGCGCCGCCCGCTTGCACGTCCAGCCGGTCTAGTCCCGCGAGCACGACATGATAGCCGCCGCCGCAATCAAGAATAAGCACCAGTCCGTAGCTGCGGAAGGGTGCTGCGAAGGCGACACGACCGCCGCAAGGC